>DAOUYY010000242.1 GCA_030665885.1 Fidelibacterota bacterium | reverse complement strand
GGTCTAATCTTCCTCCGAAATTCTGTAGTAAAGGCTGAGAATATAGTAGATAAATTTTATTCGTATACATTTTTGATGGACCTGTGGGGATGACTATGTCCTCTGGTGAAAACGGAATGACCATGTCCGGAATATTCTGATCAGTATAATCAGACATCCATGAAACAGAGACTTTTCCTCCTGTTGACCAGAAGGCTTTTTCAAGTGCAATATCTCCACTTACCTTATCGATCTGCTCAGGACTGAATGCACTTGAACTGAGTGGCTTCTGGTGAATATAATAAGGTGATGATTTGATGTTCCAATCCTGTGAACCGAGAAATCGTTCTTGTCCTTTCATCTGGATTACTGTTGACAAGGACTCTTTCTCAAAAAAGGGATGGCTCTGTTTCACAGACTCAAGGAATTCTTTTATGGTAATGGTCTGTGCATTACTGAACTGGAAACTGAGCAGAATTAAAATCATCCCGTAGAATATATTAGGTTTCATTACATACCTCCTTGGTTATTTATATTTAAAATTGTACAAGATAACCTTGTTTCGTTCGGTTATTTAGATAGAAATTCCATTACCTTAAACCATATGTTAATCTTGTCGATATTTTCAAAATCTTTGTAACTATATATACAAAGTAGATACTGTCAAGGAATTTATGGAAATTTCTGAACAAGTCCAGAAATTTCTGATTTCAGTGATTTTAGAAAAATTACAATAATGATACGTGCCGACAAATCACTGTTATCATTCTTTGATCATTGTAATCAAAAGAGCAAGGAGAGAATTGAGAATGAAAGGCTACGATTATTGTCCAATGTCGAGGGCGTGTTGCCCAAATCGAATTCAGGCGTGTGAAATTCTAAAATGTCATTACGAGAAGCGCAGCGACGAAGTAATCTCATGAAATATAATGAGATTGCCACACCCCGACCATTACAATTCTTAATGGTCGGGCTTCGCAATGACAAAAAGAGATTTGGGCAACACGCCCTCAATATTTGACATTTGATTTATCCTGTAATGGAACAAGACGAGTTTGAAAAGATTCTAAGAGATGCAATAAAAACACTTCCTCGATTTATTCGTGATAAAATGGAAAATATTGATATTATTATTGAAGATAAACCAATTGTCCACAAATCCCTGTTAGGTTTGTATCAGGGAATTCCTCTTAAGAAAAGAGGATTTTGGTATGGTAATGTGATGCCGGATAAAATTATTCTGTTTAAGAAAAATATCGAAAGCATCAGCCGTAATGAAGAAGAGATGATTGGCTGGATACACAAAGTCATAATTCATGAAATAGGTCACTATTTCGGGTTTAATGAGGAAGAGTTGAGAAAGAGCGGATACTGAAGTGAGTAACGGAGTATCGGAGTAACGGTGTAACGGAGAAAAAGCAAAAAACAAATAAACGAGAAAGACCAAACAGACTAAGCAGTAGAAGATTAATGCCAAATATCAAATGTCAAATGAATATCAAATTACTAATGTCAAATTTGAAGATTGTTTTTGGGTAAAAAAGTCATAAGGTAACCCGCCCTTTCTGCGAAAGAGCGGGATGCTCAATTTCCCAGCCAATTCAGAGATTTGGGGGAAATTGGCAAATGAACTTTTTCCGCAGATAATGGATTATTAATATAGGAGGTAATATGCAGAAACTTTTATTGTTTGCTATAATTCTTTTGTTTCTGAGTTGTTCTTCAACATATGTTGAGACTGTTGTTTCTTCACAAGGTACAGTTCTGGAAATAGACGGAGCGAGATTTGAAATACCGGAAAACAGCATTAAAGATTCTATAGTAATGAGAATTGAGAAAAAGAGTATAGGCAGAAGAAGTTATGAACAGGGTTTTAATCTAGTGGGAGAGTCATTTGTTATAAAACCAGAGACATTGTTTTTTGAAAAGCCGATACTGTTTTCACTGCCTATCAAAGACCAGAATACTGCACTTGGCGCAAAAATTGGTAAAGGATTTGTCCCGATTGCTAATTCAAAAGTAGAAAGTGAAACCTTGAAGGCGCAAATTTGGCATGGTGGCGAGTATTATGTTATTAGTGAACCTGAACAGTACGGCATTAGAGATCATTCAGATACTGAAGAAGGGATGTTGATTGTCAGCGACATTTACGTGAGCGACTATATTAAGAACTTTAAAAATGCACTAAGAAAAGGCGGTTATGATCTGCCAATCTGGACATTTGTTTATCCTAATGAAAACTCGATTGAAGATAATGCACTGTTTCTTACGGATGAACTTAAAGAATTACATGAACAATATGGTGTTTTTCGTTTAGATATCGTAAGTTTTGGTGTCGGAGGATTGATCACACATCGCTATTTAGTAGATAGAGATCTATATCAGAGGGACATATCTCCAGTAGTTATTGCAATAGGCACCCCTTTTTTCGGTTCAAACTTTGCAAGCATTGATAATGTAAAAAAAGGTAAGAGTCCTTATCGTTTCTTTTTTGTTGATGGCATGGGTGATTATTCAGGAGATTTAGCACCCCAGTCAGATTTCATCAATTGGATCAAAGCACACAAACGTTTACGAGGTGGTTGGTTAAAAGATCCGAAAGAAGACAAAAATCCTGCGTCTATTAGGGGGAAAATGCTGTTTGCTGGGGAGTTGGCTGAAGAGCAGAGTGGCGATGGATTGGTATCGCTATCTTCAGCAATGCTTACAGCGATAGAACCTGAACCTTTTATTTTGGCTCATTTTGACTTATTCGAAGACACTGATGTTCATAAGGTTGTGCGTGAGTTTGTGCAACTGTACCGAAGTTTTGCTTGGATGGATTTTTTTCTTAAAGTTTGGCAAGGAGAAGCACCATATTCGAAGATTAGTGAAATTTGGGAGCAGGAAGCAAAGTTAAATTTTCGCAAATTGATTGATTTTGAAGTTTTGGTTGAGTTTAATGCGAATATGTTAAAATCAGCACCAAAAAATGCAATTCTTATTACTAATGGAGATAATGATACTTATCCTGCATGGTATTTACAGGAAAGAGGAGTAAGGAAAGATGTTTTAATAGTGAACCGCAATCTTTTTAATCTTAAAGAATACGTGCAGTTTCTTCAGAAGAAGGGTTTACCTTTAGAAATTTCTGAGCAGGAATTGGATGAGATAAAGTATAAAAAGGAGAACAGTAAGATCATAACAAAGTCTGATCAGTTAATAAAGTTGCTCGCTGAACAGAATAAAATGCCTGTTGTATTTTCCGTAACAGTATATAATCCAGAGCGCTTTGGTTATTCTCTCGAACTTTCTGGTTTAGTTTATGAAATTGG
>DAOUYY010000248.1 GCA_030665885.1 Fidelibacterota bacterium | reverse complement strand
CAACGGTATAGGTGTTTGTGAAGTCCGACAAAGGCGGATTTGGGCGAACGAAGAGAGCCACAAACACCGTGTTAGGCGATGCGGTGGCATTTTGTTTCCCGACGTGCAGACTACTTTATCTACTTTCCTCCTCCAAACTTACTTTCAATGTATTTCCCAACCTTCTCCCAATGTTCACCCGCACTATCAAGCAATTTACCTGCCTTTTCTTTGTGCTCCTGTTTACCAGTCTTATGGTAGTCTGCATATAGTTTGGATACATTGATATAAGCATCTGCCGCAAGTTGCATTTCTTTCCTTATCGTTGCATCTTTAGTTCCAGCCCATGCCTTTTTCATTACACTGGCAATTGTGCCAATTGCTTCGTCAAACTTGACACATTCATTAGCAGTCACTTTCTTACCTTCGTAAAGCATTTCGTTATAGGCAAGCAATGCTGGAATATATGCTGCCATGGGATATAATACAGCCCATTCTGTGTAGAATTCCATAAGTTCCGGCGAGGGCATCCCAGGAATTTGTGCCTTTAGTTCACCTGGATTATCTATCACCACAGAAATTGTAACTAGCGCCATCATCATTGTTGCAATTCTACTTTTCATGACTTCCTCCTTTTCGGGGTGGTATTATTCAATGTCTTCTTCCAATCACATCACACGATTTTATCCCACCCATTATAAAACCCCGGATCTGATTAGATTGCTATCACTCGCCTTCGCCTCACCTCCTTTCTTTGCCACCGTTTCGCTTAACGTTTGTATAAACGAACCTTTATTTCGTTTATTTTCATTATAGTTGAATATTCCAATTCCCGAATAGACTATTTTCACGCTTTCCGCCATTTGGCGGATTTCATTCTTTGAAAGGTTTATATTCTTTTCCAGACCATTCCATACCGAGATGGCTGGAAAATTCGAGCATATTTAAGCGAATACCGTGCACAATAATTGACATAGCACCTAATAAAATGTTTAATCCATGTCCTAAGAACAAAATAAATGCAGCGATGAAACCGCTGAAAACATTGTTGATACCACTTCCTATTGCCATATTATTAAAACTATACGCTACTACAACAGTCGCATACCCTACTGCGAATAAACGTAAATAGGATACAACATCTGAAAATCCGCTAATCACATCTAAAGGCAAGCTACCAAGAGTCGAAGCAGCTCCTTTCAAAATATTTTTTTGCGGATTTGTAAAAAACATTGCAAGTACAATACCTACAATCATTAACCATTTCGCAAATACCGGAAATTCATGGCCCAAAACCAGTAAACCGGCAAGAAAGTACAATCCCCAAACAATAGCAACCCATCCAATTTGAGCTAATGCTTTCAGCGAATTTCTATTCTTCCATGTAGCTGATAAATGTGCAACTGTAAGATGTGTCGCACCAATCAAAAAGCACAGATTCATCATTATATTTTGATTATCATTAAATCCATGTTTTGATAAGTTAAAACTTGATATACCTGGAATGACAAAATGCCTGAATAAAGGTAATTGAGCAATAGCCTCACTTCCGAACCATGTACCACTAAGTATTCCCCATAATACCGTTGCTCCACTTAAAACGTACATCAAAATAAAGGGTTCACTCGGGGCAGATGAGAATTTTTTTCGTGCCAAAAGTGTTAATAAAATAAACAAAGTGCCGTATCCCGCGTCTCCGATTAACATCGCAAAAAACAGACTGAAAAATATAAGAAACCACATGCTGATATCATATTCCTGATAACCCGGTACCGTTCCCATGAATTTAAAGATTGGGTCTATTATTTTTATCCATCCTGGATTTTTTATTAAAGTTGGAACCTCACTTAAGTCATACGGTTCTTCAAAAACATAGCCCCAACTTTGTTTGTCAGCTTCCTTTTTAATAATATCAGTAGATTCTTCGGGACAAAAGCCCTGTAAATAACTGATTGACTCCTCATTTTCCATGCCATATTTTACATTAGCGAATTCATATCTTTTCTTTATCTTATCTTGATATGCTAAAATATCAGCCTGAAATTCTGATAAGTCATTTATTTTTTTATTTATCTGAGATAGTTCTTTTTCAGTCGAAGCGATTTTATCTTTCACTGATTTTAAATTATCTGCTGGTATTATCTCTTCTTTAAGATCGAGAGTAGAATTTTCTTCTGTCGAAACCAACGCGAGATAAACTTTGTATTTATCATCATTTACTACATATATCATCCTGTCTTCAGGAAGCTTTTTCAGATAGCTTTTATCGCTGGTATATAAACGGGTGTAAATGCCAGTATTTCTTAATTCTTCAATCTCAGACATAGAAACATTACCCCACGTCTGAAACCAATTGAATTTTTCCTTTTCTTCTTCCAACACATTATTTAGTTGATCTTTTGTGCTTGCAAGTGAGATAATATTTTCTACAAATGACTTAGTTTTTAGAAAGTCAACGAAGCGGTCGGATTTCTCGATGTTTTTTAGACCGATAATTAATAGACTTCTCTCAACATTACTAAGTTCGGTTTCAATAGAAGTAATATCTTCAGAAATTGGTGGATTAATATTATGGATATGAACAAGACCAAGTTTCTTTAATTTGTTAAGAGCATCATCTTTATGATTTGCACTTACGAAAAGTGTCAGTTTTTGCATCTTAACAATCATGTAACAGCCAGTTCCTTTTTCTTCTGAATTTTATTTTTTGCGATTTTGCCTCTCACGACTTCTACGGTTTGTAGATCGCCTAAATAAATCTGGATTACTCGAATGTTTTCTTTTGATTCAGGTATTTTTACTTTTTCAAATAAATTTATTCGCTGAACGGTGATTCTCAGTTCTTCTCTTAAAATTTCCATCTGCTTTTTAAGAGTTTTTATATTTGCTTTGAGAATTATTTGATTTTTTGAGACTTCGAGAGCTTTATCCACCCAGAGCGGTGTTAGAAAAAGGTCATAGGGATTTTCTTCAAATAACACATCTTGAAAAATAGGAATGTTAATTCCTGCTATATTTCCGGTGGTTGTTTTTATTTCTTTAACACTTAAAATATTGAATATATCTATTTCTTCTGCAAAAACATCCACCCACTCTGTGATCTCTTTTTCTGCCTGTTTTATCTGTCCACTAATTGTTTCGATGTTTTTTCTAATGCTTCTTATTTCGATAATTAGTTGTTGTTTTTTCAACTCAAGTGTAGGCAGATAACG
>DAOUYY010000065.1 GCA_030665885.1 Fidelibacterota bacterium | reverse complement strand
TCCCTCCTATAAAAACCACCCGCTTATTGGGCAACCGCTCAGCCACGCCGAACGGAAAAGCGCATTTCTGAACTAAGCCCGGCAGCTGCCGGGCATCCCGTCGATAAAACAACAGATTTAATATTCCTGCTTGAAACATCCTCTATAAAAACAGACAGTGCGACATTAGTAAAATTTCAACCGTCGGAGTTACGGCGAATTATGTTCTTGACTTTACTTTCTACAGAAGATTCGTTAGGCATGAACATATATATTTTAATAAGTTAAAAGTAATTATATGTTTTTCATCTATAAATTCCATAGTAATCATTTTTATAATATATACTCCAGTATAGGGAAACTCATAAATGTTCGATAGTATAGTTTGGAAAAAGAAAATTAGGGAATTCTTCTTTGATCATAATAGCATACCGTTTTTGTTCATCATTTAATTGCTGTATATCTGTTATGCCATAATCTGCCGGATCTAAACCTTTAAACATCACATAATATCCCTTATTTTCCATGGAATTCGTAATCGGGATGATCGGATTCGTCGGGTCATAATTGGAAATATATATCCCGTTTATTGAATCAAATAGCATCCATTTATCATACAAATAGAGTTCAACTAAGACATGCCCTAAAAAATACTTAACCTTCTCCGGATATTGCAGTGCCCAGTCAATCCCTGTGGCGTCAACCAAAATCGCTGGTACGTCGCATTTTCTCAACAACGAAACTAAAACTAATCCATGATCATGGCATCCGGTCAACTCTTTATTTTTTAAAAGATCATTGATAGTATGTTTCCCGACATATTTTCCCCCAGCGCTAACATTCTCAAAGAAGGAATTTTTCCAGTTATATATTTTCTTCAGTGTTGAGAAATTAATATTTCCAAGTTGTAATTGTTGAGTAATGTTTGCAAATTCTTCATCAGTTATCGTTGATTGAGTACCTGAGATAATATATTTTTCCGGATTATCATAGTCTATGTCGTATGATTCCTTTATAAATTTTTCTTTTGGCTCTGTAGGGCTACTCTTATCGTTACAGCTTCCAAAAAACAAAGAAAATAAGAGTATACATAATATGACTACAATAATTAGTTTCAAATTAATCATAGCATACTCCTTGTATAAAGTAAAATTAAAATAATATCGAATTACTAAAATCTATACTTATTTTGATTAATAAACCTTCTATTTTTGCCTAACTATAGCACAACCTGCGCGAAAGAGAGTTAGCATAAAGCTTCATAAAACCACAGAGCTTGGTAAATTCACTGAACTTGGAAATTGCGCAACAGCTTTCGCTTCAGGTTGATGCATTGTTAGACGTTCTATTAGAATACACGTGTTACTTTAAGAAAGAGCGTATTCCCTTGCTCCGACCGCTGACCAAATTCTGCCGTGCCTCTTTGGTAAGCCAACTGGATTGTACCGAAAGGCGGCTGGTATCGATAGACGAAAACAGCCTGTAAATTTTCGCGGTCGATTGCGGAGTTAGTTTGAAAGAATAAACGCAAATAAAGATTCTTTGTAAAGAATTGATTAGCCTTCACCACGTGAATCCAGGTGCTCTCCAACTCTGGGTCTGGATTCAATGTCAATCGCTGCAACTCATACTCGAGTGAAAGCTGCGCAGTTAATTTGTATCCCGCCTCGGCAGTCCAGAGTCGGAAGTCTGAATCAAAGTTCTTGCCGAACTCGAACCCAACTTCTGCTGACTGAAATTCCCGTGTATTGTATCCGATCGTAAACCCTATTTGTCGGTTCTGAAAGTCTTTTTCATACCTCTTAAATTCTTCAGTATAGTCAACTTCAAACGCGAGACGGTTCCGAAATTCTATTTCTATAGACTGGTCGATTTGCCAGCTCCGTAATGTGCCGTCTTGTCCCCAATATATGTTATAGTTGGAGCCGTACTGCGTGCGCTCCATCAAGCCGCTTCCAAACCAGAAGGTTTTCTTGAAGGCACTGTCCAACTCACGTCGGTTATCATCTCGTATGAACCCGATAGCGTTGACATTTTCGGCCACGTGTTCACCGAGATGCGTGTATCGGACATGGAAATGAGCTGTAGGTGAATCATAGGCAGGTCGAAGGAAATAAGCCCATGTATCATCCTCGAAATGGCCGTAGCTCCTAACCAGTTGAGCCGTCATCCCAAGGGTTTTGGTGAAAAAGAGCGTTGCATCACTACTTGCTGAACCCTGGTTGTTGCCTTGTAGTGTGCGGTTGGCAACCATGAAAGCAATATTGGAGGAACCGAGGATGTCTTTCTGAGCTCGCGCCACCGCATAGGTGGCTTTGGTGGAATCTTGTAACGGCTCTGATCGCGTTGCGAGCGCCGCCAGGGTCCAGGGTCCTTGCTTGCCTAGAAGTTTACCACCGATCGTGATATCAGGTATGCGCCGCGAGTAGAATGTGCGAATGCGCTGTCTGAAAAGCTCATTGCCTTCGATAAAGAATTGGCGTTTTTCGGGAAGCGAAAGTTCAAAGCGTGTAAGATTAATTTGTTCCTGGTCGGCTTCAATAGTCGCGAAGTCAGGATTGACGGTCGCGTACGCTGACATTTTCGGTGTTAGAGCATAACGAATGTCGATACCAGCATCCAACTGGTCGGCTTGATTCTCCTGCAACTGTGAAAGACCGTAAGGAATGATTTGATGTCGACGCAGAGGTGGCGCAATGTTGAGGCCAATCAGCGTGCCCGCCTGAGAAACACGGAAGCGGTTATCAAGTGGTCCTGCCCAAAAGCTGGTCTCCAGATTACGACGACGGCTTCTTCCGAAATTAATACCCCATTTTACCGAATCGCCTGCAGCATATTTCAAGGAAGTGAAAGGAATGGACATCTCAACCGTCCAACCGAACTCTGTTTGCTGCGAAGCGCATTGCCACGGGGCATCCCAAGTGACGTCCACTGTTCTGCCATCATCGCCAATTCGGCCATCCGTTTGAGTAGAAAGAGAGTTCGTCATAAAATAGTACGCCGTCCTTCGGTCGTGATACGTGTCGAGCATAAGAATAACAGCGTCGTCATTGAATAAGTCTGCGTCACGTCTGGTCAATTGAGCTGTAGGAGGTTGAGGGTCCCGGAGAGAAAAGGCAATATAAAGGTGTCCTGAGTCATACAGCACCATCGCTTGAGATTTGGTTTCGGATGGCTGCCCACGGTTTGGTTCATACTGCATAAAATTATCAGCGACGACCGCACTCTGCCATACTTCTTCAATAACGCCGTCGATTCTTGGCGGAGGTTGAACTCTTCTAGCACTTAACACAAAGAGTGAGTTTGCCGAAACACTTTCGAAAAGAGTAAGCAAGATTAACGGAATGCTGATGTTTGTCATAGTATTGCTTTCGTCTTTCACAAGATTACGCCTAACAGCTACGCATAACCGGACAAAAACGCTTGAAAAACACTGACTTACGGAAATTCATGCTCCGCGTTTTTGTTCCGAGTTGATGCGATTGTTAGGCACTGATTTTATACGTTGATTAATACATTAATTATATTCCAATCATATAAATATTAGGAGGAAATTTTTACCTTTTCTTTACTCTTATAGGATATGGAGGTCGCTTCATTTTTTTCGGAGGATTCTTTTTCAACTCATCCATGATGACCTCAATAGCCTTTTCTAATTGAGGATCGTGACCAGCAATCACCTCGGCTGGCCATTGTTCCACTTCGATATCCGGAGGTACCCCCACATTTTCAACAATCCAGCCATTTTCCGTCCAAATGGCCAGGTTTGGTGCAGTCACGTATCCACCATCCATTAGAGTAGGAAATCCCAAAGTTCCGACTAAACCACCCCAGGTTCTTTTACCAATGAGTTTTCCCAGCTTAAATTTACGGAACATCCACGGCAGTAAATCACCGCCGGAACCGGCAGTCTCATTGATAAGCATGACCTTTGTTCCCAGTATTGAGGCGCTTGGTGTTTTAAAGTCTTGACAATAGCGAGTATTCCAGTTGCTTACAAAGGGGCGTTTCAGAATATCAATATAATAGTCAGCCACTGATCCGCCACCATTGAAACGCTCGTCAACAATTATAGCTTCTTTGTGCACCTGCGAAAAAAAGTATCGTTTGAAATAAGTATGTCCAAGAGTGGTTGTGTTAGGTACATAAACATAAGCTACACGGCCGTCAGTCGCTTTATCAACTTTTTTGATATTACCTTCTACCCAGTCACGGTTCCGCAGGGCACTTTCATTTGGGATTGGTACAACACTAACTATGCGGCTATTCTTTAATTTTGGATTAGGTCCAACTGTAATTTCGATAATCTTATCAGAAGTATTTTCAAAAAGGCTGTAGATATTAATAGTTGAAAAGAGTTCCTTGCCATTCACTGCAAGTAGGTAATCACCCTCTTTCAAATTTACACCTGGCTCAGTCAGTGGTGACCTAAGTTCAGGATTCCAATTTAAACCACCGTATATTTTTTTAAAGCGGTATCTGTTATTTTCGATAATGTAATCAGCTCCTAGTAGTCCGCCCGGAATTATTTCGGGATTCTGATAATAGTCTCCGCCTCCAACACGGTGGTGTCCCACTGCCAATTCACTGCACATCCATTGAATCAAACGATTCAAATCTCTACGACAAGATAAATGCGGAAGAAAGATACTGTATTTATCGAGCATTGCTTCCCAGTCTGCACCATGCATATTTGTTGCATAGAAATAATCGCGGTTGATTCTCCAGGCTTCATGAAAGATTTGATTCCATTCATTTTGCGGATTAATAAAAACCTGGATTGAATTAATTTTTAAGTTTTCTTCATCCGATTTATCATTACCTGAAGCATCAACAATTTTCCAGGACTTCTCCGTGCGGTAAAGAATCTTTTTACTATCTTCGGAAAGTTGATAAAAATTAACATTGGGTAAAATAACTTTATCTTCACGCTCTTCAAGGTTATACATGCGAAGTTTAGTCCCTTTTGCATCGGGGCCACTCTCTACGACAGGAGCCTCCAGAAAATAAACCTGACCTTCATCACCAGCCTGAAGACTAAAAAAATTGCCAGCTTCCACAGGAAGGGAAATAATACGGCTTTCTAATCCTTCAAAATCAACCAGGATTGGTTTCACAGATTTTTTCTTATTGTCTTTTTTATCATTTTCGTCATCTTTCTTGATACCCTCTTCTTCATCGGTTTCTTTTGAAAGTGGAGAAGGTACATCTTTTTGCAAGGTAGCCAAATAAATAGACCGTGTCATACGCATATCTCTATTTGACATTGCAAACCAATGTTTGATTGGTCCGGCATCAGTCGAGGCGAAAAAGTAGATGTATTTTCCGCTTTTATCAAATACCGGTTCACTGACATCAGATAAACCATCTGTGATAGGGAAGGATTTATCCTTCTTAATAGAGTATAGATAAACTTTTTCAATATATGCAGTAGTGTTCACAGTGTAAGCAATCCATTTTGAATCAGCTGACCATACACCTCTAATGTTACCGAAAGCACCTGGAACATATATTTGTTCTGAAGCGATTTTTTTCATCGCACCATTGGCAACATTTATCCAATAGAGATTTCTGGCATTATCCGAAAAAGTCAACTTCTTGCTGTCTGGTGACCAGACCAGATTACTATAAAAACCTGATCCTTCCATATTGAACTTCTTTACCTTACCCTTTCCATCCTGTTGTTCGATATGAAGATAATACTCTCCAGATTCATCTGAAAAATAAGCAATAGTTTTACCATCCGGAGCCCAAACAGGAAATCGTTCATGAACACCTGTTGTATTCGTCAGGTTGCGCGGATCACCTTTTTCCGCCGGCACAGTGATAATTTCGCCACGAAAATCAAAAACAGCTCTGGCACCGGAAGGAGAAATTGATGCACTGCGAATATAATCAGGGCCCTTTACATAACGATCACGCAGCTCTGGCAGATCAGCAGCGACTCCAATTGTTAATTTTTCACTTTGATTATTTAAAATATCATAAACATGAAGATGTCCTGCTTGCTCAAAAACGATTTGCTTGTCAAAAATAGAAGCACTAAGAATAGGGAAATCAGCAAAGATTGTAAGTTGTTCAATATTTTTAGAGTTTATATCATATTGAAACAGGTTGAATTCTCCATTTCTATCAGAAAGAAAAAATACCTTATCACCAATCCACATAGGATTAACATCATTGCATCGGCCTTCCGGTTGTGGAATTTTTACCACTGAATGATCGCTGAAAGTATAAAGCCATATTGTAGAAACGGTTCCTCCACGGTAATTTTTCCACTGGCGAAACCTTTCGGAAAGAGGATTATAAGCCAATCTTTTTCCATCGGGTGAGTAGGTTGCTCTAGAAGCATAGGGAATTTTTAAAGATATTGGCAAACCACCCTGAATCGACACCGTAAAAAGTTGCGTGTACCGTCTGGTGAAAACATGACGGGGTGAACTAAAAAGAACAGCAGAACCATCCGGTGTGAATCCACATACATTATCAGAACCGGGATGCCAGGTAAGACGTTTGGGAATACCGCCTTTCACAGGAATAATAAAAACATCTGTGTTGCCATCATACTGGGCGCTAAAGGCAATCAGTTTACCGTCCGGTGAAAAAACCGGATTAGACTCAATACCTTCATCTGATGTTAAGCGTCTGACATTATTCCCGTCAATATCAGAAATCCAGAGATCACCGGCATACACAAAGGCAATGTGATTTTTACTGATAGCCGGTTGATTGAGGAATTTGGTATCTTTAATGTCGATTTTTCCTTTAGCCAGCATAGGGCAAACGATAAAAACCAAAACCAGCAAAACAGAAGAATACAATTTTTTCATGATAACCTCTCTTTTTAAAGTATGAAAGATATTTAAAGGAACAAAAAGTGCGTGCCTAACTTAATAATGAGCAGTGCCAATTAGAAGCTGTGAGTATTTTGAATGTTAATAAATTTCATTAAAGGTAAAACCTCAAAAGCGACACAGCTTTAAGCATCCGTTCAATTATTTTGTTAGGCCTGTGTTTGTAATTCTATGAGCGCAAGTAAGAAGCGCCATTAACGTCTATTATTCCACCAATAAGATATTCCGATCCTTCTGAGGCAAGAAATGCAATTGTCAGCGCTACCTCTTCAGGTTTTGCTACACGTCCCAGTGGGCTTTGCTGTCGAATTGCCGTTCCCTCAGGGCCCTCAAGAAGGTGAGCGGCCATATCAGTTTCAACAAATCCTGGTGCAACAGCATATACAAATATATTTAACGGAGCGAGTGCTTTTGCCATTGATTGACTCATTGAATTCAGCCCAGCTTTGCTTGCACCATATGCAGGTGCAGTAGGTTCGCCACGGAATGCACCTCGCGACGAAATATTTATAATTTTTCCTCCACCACTTTTTACCATATGTTGTACAGCGCAAAAAGTAATGTTAGCTGGCCCAAGCAAATTGATTGACAATGTGCGTTGCCATACATCTTGCCATTCATCATACGTAACATCAAAGATCGGGTGCTCTTGAAAGATGCCTGCATTATTAATCAAAATATCGATCCTACCAAACTCTTTTATTGTTTTATCAATCAAGCGTTGTGCAGCTTCTGAATCAGCAATATTTGCCTGAATGATAATATGATTATTACCATTAAGGTTTTTTAATACTTTCTCTGCCTTGCGTCTATCCTGATTAAAGTGGATGGCGACTCTTGCACCATACCGTGCAAAGAGTTTAGCGGTGGCACTACCGATACCTTTTGATGAGCCTGTGATTAGGACGGATTTATCTGAAAAATTGAAATGCATTTTATTCCTTTCTACGGGGCTAACGCCTTGGGGTTGAGCGGATTTAAACGCTTAATAAACTTTCAAAATTGCAAGAAACTGTACGCGTTTAAATTCCGGCTCCAATCACGTGTTAGCAAGTACCCAAGCGTATTCCAATGTAGATTTTATTCTTTAAAATCAACATCTACATTGTACAATAAAAAAGACCAAAGATCAGTATATTTATTTATAATTTTGCTTGTGGTTTCAGTACCATGCCCAATATTTGTTTCAATACGAATTAATATTGGATTGATCCCTTCTGATTTTTCCTGCAATGTAGCAGCGAATTTAAAGGAATGGGCTGGAAAAACACGATCATCATGGTCTGCTGTAGATATCAATGTTGCTGGATATTTTTTACCTATTTTTAAATTGTGTAGTGGAGAGTATTTATGCAAATACTCAAACTGGGTTTTATCTTCGCTAGAACCATATTCTGCTACCCAAGCATGTCCTATAGTAAATTTATGGAATCTTAACATATCTAATACGCCCACGTCAGGAAGGGCTACTTTGAACATTTCAGGCTTCTGTGTCATACAAGCACCGACTAAAAGCCCACCATTAGAGGCGCCGCGAATACCAATTTTATCTGGTGATGAATATCCATTATCAAATAAATATTTCGCTGCATAAATAAAATCATCAAAAACATTCTGTTTGTTTTCAAGCATCCCTGCCTTGTGCCACTCTTCGCCATATTCATTGCCACCACGCAAACCAGCAACACAGTAGATGAAACCCTTCTCCAATAAAGGAATTATCGTTAAACTAAAATAGGGCCGCACTGGCGATTGAAAACCACCATATCCGCTCAAAAGCGCCGGATTATTACCTTTCAAGTCAATACCTTTTTTATAAGTGATAAATAAAGGAATTTTTGTGCCGTCTTTGCTTGGATAAAAAACTTGTTTTGTTTCAAAATTATCGATATCAAAATTGACTTTGGGTTTTTTTAATAATGTGCTTTTATTTTCAATAATGTCATATTTATATATCGTAGGAGGCTGTGTATATGAAGAAAACGTATAGAAAACCTCACTATCTTTTCTTTTCCCACTAAATCCCCATACGGTCCCAACTCCAGGGAGGTCTATATCATAAAGTTTTTCACCACTATGAGTATAAACGGAAACTAATGTGATAGCATCTTTTAGATAATTGACAATCAACTTCCCACTAACAAAATTTACATTAGACATTACAAACTCTTGCGCCGGAATTATTGTTTTCCAATGATCTTCAGATGGGTTTTTAGGATCAATCAAAACAAGTTTATAGTTAGGGGCTCCATGATTTGTCATGAAAAGAAAACCATCATCCGTATTATCAATAAAGTAGTGATCCGCATAAAAAGAATCTATTAATGGGACTATTTCAGAATCGTTTTCAAGATCCTTATAGGAAACCATATTCTTAGAAGTACCCTTCCACACAGATATAACAAGGTGTTTTTCATCTTCCGTAACCGAAGAGCCGAACCCATATTTAGGATTAGCCGTATCCTGATAGATCAATAAATCTTCAGCCTGTTTTGTACCAAGTTTGTGGTAAAATAATTTTTGATATTCATTACTGGCTTTCAATTTTTCATTTTCCTTTGGTTCATCATATCTGCTATAAAAGAACCCATCTTTATACCAAGCCATACCTGAGAATTTAATCCATTGAAGGTGGTCTCTTAGCTTCTCCTTGGTATCAGCGTTCATAACAAAGAACTCGCGCCAGTCTGATCCGCTATTAGTAACGCCATAACCACAATATTTATAATCTTTAGAAAAATAAAGCCCTCTAAGACGAATAGTGTTATCTTTTGAAAAAGTATGTGGATCAATGAATACTTCAGCATTGCCGTCCAGGTCTTTTTGTCTATAAACAACATACTGTTCCTGAAGCCCATCATTTTTGTAAAAATAATAATTGTCCCCTTCTTTAAAAGGTTGCCCATATTTTTCATAATTCCATATCTCAGTTAAGCGCTGTTTGATTTTTTCTCTGAAGGGGATTTTTTCCAGATAATTGAATGTGACTTCGTTTTGTGCTTTTACCCATTCATTTGTTTCACTTGAATTATCATCCTCTAACCAGCGGTATGGATCTTCGACTTTTACGCCAAAATAATTATCAACTTGTTCTACTTTTTTAGAAACAGGGTAATTGATTGATTGGTTAAAAAAACATGAATAACCGAACAAAGTAGCGAAAACAACTAAAGTTAATTTTTTAAATTCCATGTCTTTCCTCCTTATTGATTAATAAAACTTTTATAAATAGAATTAAAATTCAAAAAGAAAATACAATTAATAAAATACTTGCTAGTCAAGCATGAAGTACGAGGTGAGAAAATGAACTGATTTTCCACCATCCGATAAATGCCCGAGAAATGTCTTAAAATCTAAGTTCATCGAACAGGCAGTTACGACATTAGTAAAATTTCAATCGTCTTTATGGCACCCTTAAAGTCAAAAACTAGGAGTTACTGTGAATTATGTTCTTGACTTTACTTTCTATAAAAGATTCGTTATGCCAGCATTAGGAAACCCTGCGGATGTATTTCACGTTGTCCGTGATGTAGCTTGGACGTCCACAGGATGTGGGCGACCAATCATAGTCGACATCCACCCAACCAGCGGGCGTTTGAGCGCTGGCGCAAACCCGCATAGTACTACCCACGGGCTTGTTGTCGTACTGCTCGATAAGCCAAACGTTGTAGGTAATATAACTGGGATTCCCGCACAAGGTTGGACTCCAATCGTCGTTGACTTTAATCCATCCTGGAGGAACCGGACTTCCTCTACAAATGTGCATGCTAGTACGCTCGACATTTAACTCGAGCTCAGGAAGGTCCTTGGATCGCTCTGCGAGATACTTCGAGAGTTCTTCGCGAGAGATATGTGGCATTGTGTTCTTAGTGTTTTCACTCATTGTGCTTCTCCTTTGTCATTGGGTTTGGTTCCTTGATGCATAACGATTTGTTGAACTAAGCCCGGCAGC
>DAOUYY010000110.1 GCA_030665885.1 Fidelibacterota bacterium | reverse complement strand
AAAATCGGTTATTTCGCTAATGAATGGGTTAAGCCTTAAAATAAATAATTTTTATAATGAAAAGAGATGGAATTTCCGGCTCTTTGTCATATTTCAAAAAAGCCATTTCTATTTTTGAAATGATAGTTTTCTGCAGATAATTTCTTGGTCTGTCATTAGTTAGTACAGGTAAACTCCACTTGCCACGCTTTGTCCTGAATCGTTTAACCCATTCCAGATCAATGTGTATGATTCAGGATTTTGAAAACCTTGAAGCAATGTTTTAACTTTTTCCCCAATGAGGCTGTAAATTTCCACTTTCATATAAACCCTTTTAGAAATTTTGTATTCAATAACTGTTTCCGCATTGAACGGATTTGGATAATTCTGAGACAATGCAATTTTTTTTGGATTTGTTGCGGGCTCAGGATCTATTTTTACAATATCATGGTAAAAAACCTTTAAACAGGTTACACTTTGCTGGCTTCTTCCAACGCATACAATGTTTCCGTTTTCCATATATACTGCGACATTAGTAGAGCCGGGCGAATTCTGTTCCCACATTATCTGTCCTTCATAATTCACTTTAATTACCAAGGTTTCAGCTGAAATAATCATTTTATCATCACTGCAAACCACGACATACCCGTCATTGTATTTTGATTCCCAGCAATTTATTCCAACGCCAGACAATGAACTGGGCCTAATCTCAAATTCCTTAACCCAAATCAAATTTCCTGGTTTGTCAATTTTAACAAGCAATGGTTTCGTTTTTCCTGTTTTATCCGTTTGCCCGGTTATCAGATAACCGTCTTTAACAAAACTGCCGTTACAAGGGACAAATCTGTAAAGAGTTGTGTCCTCAAAGGTTTTTTCCACTTTGATTGGGCATTTGGTATAAATAATGGTTTATGGTTTAGTACCGCAAAGGGCTTCAATTTTTCCATTGCAGTTTATACTACGGGAAAAAGGAAAGATTAATATCCTGTTTTGGTGTGCAGTGACCGAGTCACTGCAAAGCATCAACACGCCTGCCCGCTTTTGGTGGGGTTGAAGCACTCCAAAATACTCCATATCAAAAATAATTCTTTACCTTAACTCTATTCCATGGATATTTTACTTTTAATACTCTTTTCACTTGGATAAGAATCGGAATTAGATATTTTACTGGCGAATTTTATAAAGCAAACGTGCTCCCGCAATTAAAAAGATGATATTTCCCAACCATACGGACAGCAAGGGATTTAAAATTTCTTTATAGCCAAGTACCTGTCCAAACTTTATAAATCCGTAGTAAGTGAATATAACGAGTAGACTCATACCTGCACCGAAGCTTATTCCCTTTTTATGCTTCATGGCAGCCAGCGGTAATCCAAAAAGAATTACAATAAAGTTTGTAAAGGGAAAAGCAATTTTAAAGTAGAGATTAACTGCCCACTTTCGGGGATCATTGCCGCTTTCCTTTAACCGTTTGATAAAATTAGATAATTCGCGGTATCTCATAGCGTCAGGTTTTAGACTGGTCTGGATAATATCGTCTGGTTTCAAATTAAATTGGAGAAGTGAATCGCTAAAAACTGAGGATACGGTTTCATTTCCTTCATTATCGAAATTTCTGATTTTGAAATTTGAGACTTTCCAACTGTTTTTTTCAGGAATCCAGATCATTTTTCGAGCATCAATACGCTTGGTGAGTACATGATTACTGGTATATTGTATTGTTACAGATGTTGCCGTATTGTTCTTTGTTGAAAATTTGGATATTACGATATTGCAGGTGGGAGAATCCTGGTACATTACATTATTGAAGATCTTCTTCTTTGAGTATCTTCTTCTTTTTAATTTGTTTTGTTCTATCTCAATCCTTTTTCTGGAGGCTGGAATTACTAAAGTGTCTTCGAAAAAGAAAGAGCCCACACTAAAAAGCAAACCAACAAATAGAAGTGGAGCAGAGAGCCGATATAAGCTGATACCTGATGATTTTATTGCAGCAAGCTCATTGTTTTTTGAAAGTGTACCTATAGTGAATACGGAAGCAAGTAAAAGGGACATTGGAATGGCGATATTTATGAAAAGGGGGAGCTGGTACAGGCAGTATGTCCCGACGGCTGCTAAAGACATTTTTGCCCGGATGAACTTATCTATTTTTTCAATAATATCTACGATATTGAAAATTAAAATGAACGTGATAAGTGAAAGTAAAAATATCACAATGAATTTTTTAAGTACATATCGGTCAATAAGTTTAAATCCAAACATCGCTTGAAATCTAAAACTGTCAGGTATGTTTATCCAAGCTTTTATCTTATATTTTCAAATTATTTTATTTAAACTTAAATACAAATGAGATTACTCCGTTTATTATTAATAGGGCTGCTTCAACTTGGAATTCTTTTTCCGAAAGAAAATTTGGCTGAGGAATATACTTTCAGCTTTAAACCGGAAGGTATTGTGCTTTCAAACGTACCGTTTTCAATGAAGGTTAACATACCTGAGTCATATATTGGGAAAAGATTGATTATTAAAGGAGTGAAAGACTTTACAAAAGACGTATTTATCAATAATAGTACTTTTATAATAAAAGATCTGGCGATATCTGGTTCGGGATTAAAAGAAATTGAAATACAGGTTGGGGATTTTAAAACCAATGTAGAAATTCGGGTTATTCCGGGATGGTTATCTCTCTTACCACCTTTGGTTGCAATAACTCTTGCTCTTTTAACAAAAGAAATGCTTTTATCACTTTTTGTGGGAATATGGTCAGGTGTTTCAATAATAACCGGTTATAATCCCATTTTCGGTTTTTTCAAATCTCTGGATACTTATGTAGTAAGGTCATTGGCAAATTCCAACCATGCTTCGATCATTATTTTTAGCCTTTTGTTTGGAGGGATGATAGGAATTATTTGCAAGAACGGAGGAATGCTTGGTATAGTTAATACCGCTTCAAAATATGCGAAAACACGCAGGAGCGGGCAGTTGGCTACATCAATAATGGGTGTTATAATATTTTTTGATGATTATGCTAATACATTACTTGTCGGTAATACTATGAGACCTTTTACCGACAAGCTTCGGATTTCCCGTGAGAAACTCGCATATATTGTTGATTCTACCGCAGCGCCAGTGGCAAATCTGGCATTCATTAGTACCTGGTCCGTTTTTCAGATGAGCTTATTAGATATTCCATATTCCAATGCCGGTATCACTGTAAGCCCATATATAACTTTTATTAAATCAATTCCCTATGGATTCTATAGTATTTTTGCATTGTGGTTGCTATTCTGGTTGGGGATTATGAGGCGCGATTTTGGACCAATGTACAAATCTGAGATTAGAGCGGTTAAAGATAAAAAAGTTATACGCGATGGTGCATCTCCACTAATGGACAATTCTCTTCTGGAAATGGGTGAGTTCGGTAAGAAAGCGTGTCACTGGTTGAATGCGATTATTCCGATTATCGTCGTAATTTTCACTACGATTACCGGTCTTTATGTCACGGGTGTTAGAAATTTGAATGGTCTTGAAAGATCATTTCATAACATCATTGGGAAGTCAAATTCCTATGGATCGTTAATGTGGGGAGCTGCTCTTGGTGGTTTTATAGCGTTGATTCTATCTGTGACACAAAAACTTCTTTCTCTAAGGGGTTCGGTTGATGCCTGGCTATCCGGAATTAAAGCAATGGTATTGGCGGCTGTAGTTTTAGTATTGGCATGGACTCTCGGTCAGGTTTGCGAAGACCTTAAAACTGCTGAATTTATTATTCACAATACACGGAATCTTGTTTTTCCAGCTGTTTTACCGATTATTACGTTTCTAACAGCGTCTATTATCAGTTTCGCTACGGGAACTTCCTGGGGTACAATGACTATTCTCGTGCCTCTGATAGTTCCACTGGCGCTCAAGATGACCGGTGGAAATATAGATTCTCAGGTCTTTCTGGCGAGTTTTGCCGCAATACTTTCCGGTGCGACATTCGGTGACCACTGCTCACCTATATCGGATACAACGATTCTATCTTCTATGGCATCCGGTTCGGACCATATAGACCATGTAAAAACTCAATTTCCCTATGCAGTTACTGCCGGTGTTTTTGCGGCGATATTCGGATATATTCCCGCAGGATTCGGAATACAAGGATTTTATTGTATGGTGCCTGCGTTAGTACTGGTTATTGTATTTATTCGGTTCGTGGGGAGAAGTGTGGATAAGTGATAAAACCTATTTATCCCTGTGGGTTCGTCAAAGACGTCCCTATTGGGAAAAACAGCTTTGATTCTTAAACAAGAGTGTCTCATGGAGATCCCTTTGGGATTTGAGTTAAAAGAAAGAATGCCTGATTTATCTACTCAGTTACAAAAGTAAATGAAAATTTTTGTTTCATATTCCTGCCATAAAAATCTTTAAGGCTTGTGTCAATTGTAATAGTATACTCAGTCAGAGAAATCAAAGAATCGGGGTCTATCTCTATAAAACTTGTATGGTAAGAGTATAGTCAAGTTGATATGTCATAATTAATTTCAGATGTTATAGTAATCGCTTCCGATATCCTACTACCACTAACGCAACATTCACACTATAATCCATATTTCTTTTTCAACTCATCTAATTTTGTCAAAGCTTCTATCGGGGTAACGTTATTTATATCAACTTCCGAAAGTGCTTTCCGTAATTCGCTTTCCTTTTGGTCGAATAATCCCAGTTGATTTTTATTTTTGCTTGGTGATGATGAAAATCTTACTTCATCAGAGGGCAAGACTCGCTCGTTGGTTGAAAGATTGGATAATATCTCGTTGGCACGATGAATTACATCCTGTGGAATTCCAGCCATTTGAGCTACGTGAATTCCATAACTTTTATCACAACCACCGGGTACGATTTTACGCAAGAATATTACTCGGTCTCCGTATTCTTTAACTGCAACATTAAGGTTCACAACCCTGGGATGAATTTTTTGCAGTTCGGTAAGTTCGTGATAGTGAGTTGCAAAAAGTGTTTTAGCTGCTACTTCACTGTGATTATGTAGATATTCTGTAACTGCCCATGCAATAGCCATCCCGTCATAAGTAGAGGTTCCCCTTCCAATTTCATCAAGTAACACGAGAGATTTCGGGGTTACATTATTCAGGATATTTGCGGTTTCAGTCATCTCCATTAAAAAAGTGGATTCTCCTGCCGAAAGATTATCACTGGCTCCAACCCTGGTGAAAATCTTGTCAACAACTCCAATTGAGGCTTTTGATGCCGGTACAAAGCTCCCTATCTGTGCCATTAAAACAATTAATCCAACCTGGCGTAAATAGGTTGATTTACCAGCCATATTAGGACCGGTTACAATTAGTATCTGCTCTTTCGAATTATCTATCCGAAGGTCATTAGGTACAAACTTTTCGCCTGGGGGCATTACATATTCTACAACCGGATGTCTGCCATCTTGAATGACAATGTCGGTTTTATTATGGATTTCAGGACGACAATATTGATTCTTCTCAGCTAATTCTCCAAGTCCCGAGAGAACATCAAGTATTGCAATTGCTTGTGCATTTCTCTGAATTGCTTCAATTTTTCCAAGAACTTTTTTACGAATTTCTTGAAAAAGATCGTATTCAATCTCGGCTATTTTCTCTTCGGCAGTCAGTAGCTTTTCTTCGTATTCTTTCAGCTCTTCCGTTATATATCGCTCGGAATTTACAAGAGTCTGTTTGCGTATGTAATTGTCAGGAACCTTCCTGATATGAGGTTTAGTTACCTCAATATAATATCCAAAGACCTTATTATACCCAACTTTTAGTGAAGGAATTCCGAGCTTATTCCGCTCGCTTGCCTGCATACGTGCAATCCACTCTTTACCATGCTGAACAAGGTGTCGGTATTCATCCAATTCTTTTGAGTACCCGTCATGGATAAAACCACCCTCTCTTATGGAGAGAGGAAGATTTTCATCTTTTATTGAACGTTCTAAAATATCCACCGTAGGAGGTAATTCCCTCAGCAAAGGCAAGATGTTTTTAAATGCCTTCTCTTTTTTTATGATTTTCGAAATATTGGGAATTAATTTCAGAGTTGTTTTTAGTGCCAGCAGTTCTCTGGCACCCGCTCTGTTAGTGCTTAATCTAGATAGAAGCCGTTCGAGATCGCTGGTTTTTATAAGCAGGTCTCTGAGCTTATTCCTTTGATTATAATTCTTAAAGAAAAAATCAACCTGATTGAGTCTTTGTCGGATTTTTTCAGCACTTCTAAGAGGACGAATAACCCATTTATTTAAAAGCCGACTTCCCATTGAAGTAGTAGTCTTATCCATCACGTCTATTAAAGAGCCGCGCTTTTCGCCGGTTTGCATTGTCTGAAAAATCTCAAGATTCCGCTGTGTGAAATCATCCACCAGGACAATATCATCTTCACTCTGGAATTTAATATGGGAGATATGTGAAAGATTATTCTGATAATTCTGTTTCAGATATGTCAGAATTGGACCGGCTGCTGAAATTCCTAATGTAGCACCCTGACATCCAAATCCTTTTAAAGAAGAAGTATTGAAATGTTCAATTAGAGTTTCATAGGCAGTGTCATAGGAATAGATCCAATCATCCATTGGAGTAATTCTAAGAGTAAGATTCCCAAATAAAGCATTGATTTCTTTCTGCCGGGACTCAGGGCATATTATTTCAGAAGGCTTCAGAAATAGAACACTTTCCTTCATGTGGGATAGGGTTGTTTCTGTCAGAAAGAATTCCCCCGTAGAAACATCGATGGCAGAAATTCCGACACCCTTTTCATTAAAAATAACAGAGACTAAATAATTATTTTTTCCTTTTTCGAGAAATCTATCAGAGATTGCAGTACCGGGTGTTACTAGCTCGATAACTTCACGTTTGACGATCCCTTTTGCCAGTTTGGGGTCTTCTACCTGTTCGCAAATTGCAACTTTTAATCCTGCCTTTAATAGTTTATGTAAATAAGTTTCAAGAGCATGGTATGGAAATCCTGCGAGGGGAACGTAAGCGGCTTTGCCATTTGCTCTTCTTGTTAATGTTATATTGAGAATTTTTGAAGCGGTTTTTGCATCGTCTTGAAATGTCTCGTAAAAATCGCCCATACGGAAGAGTACAAGGGCATCGGGATACTTTGCCTTTACCGCTCTGTATTGCCTCATTACAGGAGTTGAACTGTCTATTTTTGCTTCTACTTTGCTCATTGTCTTACATTTCCGCTTAAAATATAAACATTAAGTTGTAATATTGAAATTGGTTATTAAAATATTCGTACCGCGAAGCTCCTCTTCGCATCTTCCAAATTCTCACAATATCAATGGGTTCCAAACCGGAGGTTCGGGGTACCGCGAACATAATGTTTTTCACAATATTAATTGTTTCCGAAGCAGAGCTTCGGGAATAAGACCGTACCGCGAAGCTCTGCTTCGCAACTTTCAGTTTTTCACAATGTCAATAGTTTCCGAACCGGAGGTTTCCCAGAGGGATCCCCATGAGGCGGGGTACAATTAGGCTATAATTGAATTGCTTCTTCATCCACCCATTTAAATTTCCAATCTTCATAGTTTCTTATCAAACCTGCTTTTACTGGGTTGTTTAGAATATAGCGAATCACATTATGAAATTCTTCCTCATTTCGAATATAGTGATCATAAGAACCATGATGCCAGAACTGTTCTTTTCTTCTTAATGCTTTATTCGATTTAACCGCCGTATAACTTTTATGATTTTTCATAATACTGGTAATTGAATAAGGTTTGTCTTTAGTTTTTAAAAGCGGTCTGATTAGAATATGAACGTGGTTCGGCATTATGCAATAACAAATCAGATTGTATTCTTTTTTATGTTTGTAAAATAGACTATCTTTTATAATACCAGCAATTTGAGTATTGTTTAACCATTTTGGGGAATTTGTATATTTTGCAAGGAAATTGTCAGTAATATCAAATTGTATCTTATTAAAATTATATATTTTTTCTTTTCTGTCTTCTTTTTGAATATTTTTGAGGAATTTTAAAAAGTCTTCTTTTCTCCTTTTCAGGTCTATATAAAATTTTTTAGGATGTTCAAATTTGATGGAATAAGTCACGAACATTATAGCTTCAATTGGTTGAATATGAGGGAGATATCTTTTGTAATAGTAACGATAATCGAAGATGTTAGTACTATTCATTATTTTCCTTTATATTTTACTCCTGTACCGCGAAGCTCTGCTTCGCAACTTT
>DAOUYY010000222.1 GCA_030665885.1 Fidelibacterota bacterium | reverse complement strand
ATTCAATATAGCAGTATGTTGTTCAGAACAGGATATTAATATAACTTTGAATTCATCCTGCAAAATGGATAATTCCATCGCTACCATTGCACTATGATATAATTGATGAATCCCGTGTAAAAAGAGAAATACTATTGTTTTTTGATCAGCTATACCCACTGTTTATTTCTGAATCCTGTACAATCCAAAGTAACATTCAACATAAATTAAAAGTTTAAGTAATGACATAAAATTATTATAGTAATATTGTAATTCAATTTATAATAAAAAAAGTGGTATTATGCCTTTTAAAGAGATAGATTTTCAAGGAAGGAAACCGTCCTTTCGGTGCATTTTCCATCATTAAAATAAAAACATTTTTGGAGTAACGATTGTAAATCGGATTTATATTTGTTTTTCTGAAGGTTTTCTTTCACCAGGGGTAATATAGATCCCTTTCCATTCCAACGATCGATAATCTTTCTAATATCATGTTCGAATGGTGGTTGCCATATATTAGATTCATCAAAGTCAATTTGAAGCACCGGCATAGTAAAGATAAGAGATTGGTAGGAAATAGAAGAGTTATCGGAAATAAGAAGATCGGAAATAAAAAGATTTTCCATTGTATCTTTAGTTCGGATATTCCAGGGCTCAACTATATAAACATTTTTATATTTCCCTGTTTTAATGAATTTTCTGATGGAACCTAATCTACGCCAGTCATAGTAATGGGGCCGTATAAAAAGATTGTACTCATTCGAGAATTGTTCTATGAATCTGAAACTATATTTCATTAGTGTACCGGCACGAAGTTCCCATGTGGGCGCATATAGGATATTGGGACGTGATGTATCTTTTACTCTAAAATCTCTTAATATTTTTGAACGGTTAAGTTTTCGGTTTACAACATCATCGAATCTCAAATTTCCCGTCCGGACGATCTGGTCTTCACGAATATTTAACTCTTTATATTGCATTAATTTTCGCAGCCACAGGTCTCCATCTATAAAATAGTAATCAAACGGAAATTGATCTCGATCCCGTTCTTTTCTAAATCCTACACCATGTTTCATACATATTGCGATCAATTTATCGGGATTTCTGGAAAAGTGAAATCTATTTAAGCTTATCAGAATACCAGATAACTTATCATATTTCTCATATCTCTTATAGCACGTTTTGGGCTGACATCCAAATATATCCTTGCTAGGATTTTTTGAGGGAAACCCAGCAAAGTTTTTCTTTAAATGTATTATTGTTCTTGGCTTGTGTATAATGAAATCTCCTCCGATGTCACGATACAGAGATTTTACATAAGAGTATTGATAAATGTTACGCGCTTGATAGTAGATCTTCATGAATGCAAGTTGCCTTACTGTTAGAAAAACCCTTTTTTTGTTTAAACTTCTATTTTGATTTCATCCAAAAATCTGCTTTCATCAGCTAGTAAGTGTGATTGAAATAATCTGAAATTAAAAATGAATGTTAAATATGATTACTAGATTTATATGTTGCAATCGTTCCATTCCATTTTACCTATTCTCATGTTTGATGACTCACTGTGGGATTTATTTGAGTATTATAAAAGTATTTATACGAACCATCCTTTTGAAGCAATTTTGAATGTGTTCCGGTTTCAACTACTTTTCCCTTTTCCAAAACTATGATCTTATCGGCATTATGAATTGTTGATAATCTGTGTGCTATTACCAATACTGTTCTATCCTTCACCAATCTATCTATTGCCATTTGGACTTTTTGTTCAGATTCCGAATCTAAAGAAGATGTCGCCTCATCCAGTATAAGAATTGGCGGATTTTTCAAAAGTGCTCTTGCAATAGCCAGTCGTTGACGCTGCCCACCAGAAAGCCTGGTCCCTTTATCCCCAATTACTGTCTGAAACTTATCAGGAAAATCATTTATGAACTCCAAAGCATTTGCCGCTTTTGCTGCCGCTTCGACATGTTCAGGATTGGCATCTTCCATTCCGTAAGCAATATTGTTAAAGATCGTATCATTAAATAGGATTGTTTCTTGAGTAACTATTCCCATTAGTGATCGAAGTGACTCAAATGTTACATCTCTGATATCTATGCCATCAATTTTTATACTTCCTCCATTCAGATCATAGAATCGAGGTAAAAGATCAACAAGGGTTGATTTACCTGCGCCGCTGTGCCCTACAATAGCAACTACTTCGCCTCTTTTTATTTCGAAATTAACATCTGACAAAATATTATCTTTAGAAATATCATAATTAAACGAGACATGATTATATTCTACTCTCTCATTAAATCCAGTCAACCTTATCGCATCTTGTTTTTCAGTGATATCAGGCTCTTCATCAAGAATCGAAAATACTCTCGTGGCTGAAGCAATCCCCTGCTGAATATCTATATTAACATTATTCAGGCTCTTTATCGGCTGCATAATCGCAAAGAGCATAATTACGAACCTTATAAAATCTTCAGATTCAAGGCCTGTTCCAGATAGCACCTGAGCTCCACCATACCATAGAAGAAACACACCAATTAAAACGCCCAAAGTCTCATTCACCGGTGTGGATATTGTCCTTAATTTGGTTCTTCTAAAGAGCAAGCGAAAATATTTACGGGTTTCACAAAGAAATCTGTTTGTCTCAAATTTCTCCATAGCAAAGGCTTTTACAACACGTATTCCATACAAAGTTTCACTGAGAATGGACATTATCCCTGCAATTTGCCTGGATGTCCTTATAGATTTCCTCCTGATACTCTGCCCTATTTTTGTTATAATAAATCCTGTAACCGGTAAAATAACAATTACCATTAAAGTTAATTGCCAGGAAATAATAAATAGGATAATCGTAAATATTAGAATATTTATCGGCTCAACTAATAATTTGTTAAAACTAACACTAAAAGAGCGGCGCATTACTCCTACATCATTAAGAATAATGGATGAAATTTCTCCAGACCTTTTTCTATCGAAAAAAGAAAAAGAAAGCTTATGAAGGTGAGAATACAATTTATTTCGTAAGTCTGTAATGAGCCTTAACTGTATATACCCAAGTAAAATTCCCTTCAAATAGAAAAATACATTTTTAAGGAAAAAAGTTATGAAGATTATTATACATAGGGTTTTTAAAGTTTCAAGAGGGCTATCTTTAATAATCAATTTCCTTGTCAAACCTTTTAGTCTATCATTTGCGCTCATATTTTGAGTGGTTTCAGAAACAGACAATTCTGTTTTTACTGACTGTTCTATACTCTTTGGGAAAATTACATTTACAAAGGAAGCAGTAAGCCAGGCTGAGCTGCTATTAAACACTACATATAAAAGTGATGCCAATAGTCCACATATTAGCACCTTCCAGTAGGGTAAGACGAATCTCATCATTCTCAAATAAATTCTCATTTCGTCGGTGCCTTTTCTTCTATTTCTTCAAAAGTTACTATTCCTTGTCGTAAAATCTCATACCCTGAATCACAAACTTTAATAACAGTAGAAGATAATGCTTGTAAAGGACCATTATCCAGAATAATTGAAATATGATCACCGAAATATGATATTATTTCTTGCGCATTAGTCGCAGGAATTTTGCCAGATGGATTCACACTTGTAGTAGATATTGGATGAGGATACATACTCAAAATTCGATTTAAAGAATCAAGTTTTACAACTCTGATTCCAATATAACCCTCTCTCACGAACTCCGGCAGGAATTGATCCCTATTAACAACTGGTAAAAGCAGAGTTACTTGCCCGGGTAAAAGTCTTTTTACAAATTCTTTTTGATAAGAAGCAAGATGATTAAAACACTTCAGCGCCAGATAAACATCAGAGAATAATATACTAATTGGCTTATGTAAAAACCTTCCTTTAATATCAACAAGTTTTTCTACTGCTTGAGAATTGTAAATATCCACTCCTAAACCATAAATCGTATCAGTCGGATACGCAATTATATTACCCGACTTTAGAGCATTAATCACTTTTTCCTTTTCTTTATCCGTAATTGAATTAATTGAAACAATTTCTGTCATAACTTTCTTAG
>DAOUYY010000028.1 GCA_030665885.1 Fidelibacterota bacterium | reverse complement strand
ACGATATTCACTATCAAATTCTCCCTGTTTTAAAATGGTTTATCACATATTTTGAAAGATGAAATTAATTCTTCCTTTTTCGATTTTCATAACTATTTTACTTCCCTCTTCTCCTTACTACATACTACTTACTGCCTACTTCCCTAACTTCCACTAATCATCATTTCCTTAATGAGAAAAGTAGGGGCGTTAGTTGAATCTCTAAAAGTTAAATCATTTCCTATCATCTCGATTGATTTCATCATGTCGAGCATATTACCGGCAACGGTGAACTCCTGAACCGGATAGGTTAGCTTTCCGTTTTCGATCCATATTCCTTCAGCGCCGCGTGAATAATCCCCTGTAACATAATTTACACCAACCCAGTACACACTTGTAAGATAGAGTCCATCCTTTACGGATTTTATTATTTCTTCAGGTGGGACATTCCCATTTTGCATATAGAAGTTAGTTGTACTTGGGCTTGGACCTGAACTAGTGCCTCGGCTTGCACTTCCTGTAGGTGGGTGTTTGAGTTTTCTTGCTGAATAGCAATCGCATAAATATGTTTTTAAAATACCATGATCGAGAACAATATTTTTTCTACTTGGCAGACCTTCACCATCGAATCGCCTTGAACCCAGACCGTCTTTTAAAATTCCATCGTCAGTTATTATTAAATTCCCAACACCTATCTGTTTATTCAGTTTGTCTACTAAAAAGGAGCTTTTTCTATAAATGCTCGTTCCCATAACAGAAGAAGAGATGATATTCAGAAAATCTTTTCCCACTTCCGGGTCAAAGACTACGGGAACTTTTTTAGTCTTTGGCTTTATTGAACCAATTTTCCTGACCGTTCTCCGGGCAGCCTCTTTTGCAATGTTTTCAACTGAATCGAGCCTATCGAGGAAACGACTGCTTGTCCACCAGTAATCAGTCTGCTTCACCCCATCTTTTTCAGCTACAAGTGATAGGCTAAAATAACATGAAGAGTATTCCTGTTCACCGAAAAAACCTCGAGAGTTAGCCAAGACCGTTCTACTTTTTGAATCACTCCAGTGGGCGCCACTGGAATTGTTGATAAGGGGATCCTGAGCCATTCCGATTTCTTCAACCTCCTTAGCTATTCTGATTTTATCCTCTGTAGACATAGTTTCAAGTTTCTTGTCATAAAGTGACAAATTGACATCAGCAATCCCAAGCAGTTTTTTCTCTGGAAGTCCACTGAATTCATCCTGATTTGTGATACCAGCCATTTCAACTGTTTGTGCCACAAGTTTTTTTACTGATTCAAGACGAAGATCGCTGGTATATGTCAATGCTTTTCGTTTATTCTTAAAGACTCTTATTCCCAACCCTTTAGGATTTGCCTGCTTGAGTTCTTCTATTTTTCTCAGGCGAATTTCTATATTTGAGCTGCTTGATTCTCTTATAATAACGTCAACATCATCGGCTCCCTGCTTGAGAGCTTCATCAATTATATATTCAGATAGATCTTTTATGTCTTTCATATCAATCCCCTAAGCTTTTGTTCCACCAACGGTGATTTCACTAACTTTGACAGTTGGGATACCTACTCCAACAGGTACCCTTTGACCATTTTTACCACAGGTCCATCCGCCTTTTGTAAATTCCATATTATTTCCTACCATTGTTACTTTTGTCATTACATCAGGTCCATTGCCGATAAGAGTTACATCCTTAAGCGGAGCGGTTACTTTGCCGTTCTCGATCAGATAGGCTTCGAATACACCAAAGGTAAAGTCTCCTTTTGTTATGTCAACTTGCCCACCACCAAAGCGCTTAGCGTATACCCCATAATCAACGGATTTAATTATTTCTTCGGGGTCATAAGAGCCGGAACGCATGTAGGTATTTGTCATACGAGGTATGGGTGGAAAGCTGTATGATTGACGGCGTCCGTTCCCTGTTGGCTGAGCCTTCATAATCTTCGACGAAATATTATCGTGCATGTATCCTTTTAGAATTCCGTTTTCAATTAGAATGGCTTCAGTCGGTAAATTTCCTTCATCATCAATATTTATTGAACCACGCATATTGGGAAATAGTCCCGAATCAACTACTGTGCATTGTTCTGAAGCAACTTTTTCACCAATTCTATTGGAGAAATTGGACAAGTTTTTTCTATTAAAATCGGCTTCAAGTCCATGACCAACAGCTTCATGCAGTAAAACACCGCTATCGGCAGGACCGAGAACAACCACCTGTGGACCAGCCGGTGCAGGTTTTGCATCAAGATTTGTAACTGCGATCTTTGCAGCATCCACTGCTATTGATTCAGGAGAATTACCTTTTTCTGAAAAATAATCCAATCCGTTACGTCTGCCTATCCCCATACTTGCACCTTGCCTGTTAGTTCCATCCTCTGCAACTATGTAACATCTGAGTAATAACATCGGCTGAACATCAGTAAAATATTTCCCATCGGAATCCATGTACATAATCTGCTTCATCTCATCAGAAAGAGAAACGTATGCTTTTGAGACTTTAGAATGGAATTTCTTTGCCGCACTATTTGCTCTCTCAATGAGAGATATTTTTTCTTTTAAATCAGCATCAATGCTGAGTTCTTCCAATTCATACAGATTCTTTTTCCTACATTGTTTTATTGGTGCTATCTGAGCAGATACTAAACCACTTGCAATGTGAGAAGCTGCCATTGCAGCCTCTTTCATTTTAGCAAAGCTGAAATCATCAGTATGAGCATATCCAACTTGATCGCCTTTTATAACACGAACTCCCATTCCCATTATAATACCGCGGCTTGCATCTTTGATAATATCCTCTTCCATACGCAGCGATGAATTAATGCGGTATTCAAAGAAGATATCAGCGTGGCTACCACCATTGGAAAGGGCATAAGAAATGAGTTTTTTCATTCCAGATTTTGAAACGTTAAAGAGCGCTTTCATATCATGAATTGATCCTTTTGTTAAACTTTTCGGTTGACAGGCATTCCACCACCATGACGCTGAAGCAATGCCGGCAGTAATAACCGTGCTTTTTTTTAAGAATTCTCTCCGCTTCACTTTCACCTTCCATCTACACGGAATTTACATTAGTTTAAATATTATGCTGAGAAGTCATGCTGAATTTTAATAAACTATTGAAAATGAAACAATCATTTTTTACTCTCGTTCCGGGGCTCCTGCTCCAGAACAGACTATCCGTATCGGTTGCAGAGCAAGAGCCCTGCAACCATAAAAAGTGCCGGACAGGTGAATTGCCTGCCTGGCGCCCGCCTGCCGTCGGGCAGGGCAGACAGACGCAGTTAATATTTACCAAAAATAAAAATGCTAACTGATGGACAGAAAACACTATGCCAAAATTCGTAGACTTTCCCGCTAGGGACTCCATCATAGCATTCGGTTGAAATTATCTGATCTAACCCATGGCTTGTATATTAATAGAGCGTTTGAAGAATGAGATAGAAAAATTTTTAATTTTATACCGGTTATTAGATCCGTGTTCATATAAACCTACTATAAAAAGAGTATTAGTATAACATACTCAGTATAAAAGTCTAATATACATCAGCATATTTTTTAACTTCCTGTTCAATACGTAGTGAAAGCCTGTCTTCTTCAACATTGAGATCATAATCCATTTGAATTCCAAGCCAAAATTGAGGAGACATATTAAAATAACGAGCAAGACGAAGTGCAGTGTCTGCTGTAACTCTTCTTTTTCCTTGTACTATTTCATTTATCCTTCGTGGAGGAACACCGATATCATTTGCTAATCTATTCTGGCTTAATCCTAAAGGCTTCATAAATTCTTCTGTCAATATTTCACCCGGGTGAACAGGTGGAATTTTTTTCTTTACCATGACATTACTCCTTAGTGATAATTCACAATTTCAACATCAGTTACCTCACCATCATTCCACACAAAGCAAATTCTCCATTGGTCATTTATGACGTTGTTGATTTAGTCGATATTTTCGGATTTTACCATGCGTAACTTATTGTTTTTTCGCTCAAGATTTTAACAAAATGTCATTAAATCAACTACGTTATTTATGCGAATACTATGTTGTCCTATTCTATCTCCTGATAGTACTTTGAGTCTATTTCCTGGTGGAACCTTCAAGTCTTTTATAGTTTGAGAACGGTTTAGCATTCTCAGCTTTCGAAACGCAACCCCTTGTATTTTTTCGGGAAATTTTCGTGAAAATGCTCTCTCAAATATCTTCTTTGTCTCTTTACACTTAAAAAACTTTATCATATCGAAATATAAAAAGTATAACGTATAACGTCAAGCGTTAATGTTTTGATTGCCAGCGATTTTTGTTTCGAGTTTTAAACGATCCGTATTAAATTAGCCCGATTTTATAATCGAAGGTAATCAAGATTTACAAGTTTTATGGAGGAAAATATGACAGAGAAAGCCGGGCTTGATATTGAAACACGAGAAATGATTCTGGATACTATCAGATCTGTACATAAAGAACTTCTATATCGTGATAAAATCCTTAAGTTGGATGAAAGTGAAGAATTTCCACTGGATATTATAAAGGAATTGCTTAGCGAACGAGTCGGCTTGCAAATGGTTTTTATTCCTGAAGAATATGGTGGACTTGGTGCTGGAGCAGTGGATACATTTCATGTTTCAACAGAATTAGCGAAAATCTGTCTTGGAGTTTCCACTGCGTTTCTGGCTGTTCATTTAGGTGTAGAACCAATCTTGCTTTCCGGAACAGAAGAACAGAAGGAAAAATGGCTTGGAAAAATAGTTGACAAGGGTGCTATCGTAGCTTATGCAGTAACCGAATCTGAAGCAGGCAGTAATCTTGAAGCGATAAAAACAAAGGCTGAGCCAATTAAAGACGAATCAGGGAAAGTTTCTTGGTATAAATTAAATGGCAGCAAACAATTTATTTCAAACGGCGGCTTTGCTGAATTTTTTTCGATACTGGCAAAGGCTCCCGAGGGACCAACGTTTTTCATAGTAGAAGGAAATTCTAAAGGATTTGTCAGAGGTGAACATGAACATAAGCACGGAATTAGAAGTGCAAATACGGCGGCACTAACTTTTGAAAATGTTATGGTTCCGGCTGAAAATATTATTGGTGGTGTTCCTGGTAATGGAATGAAACAGGCAAACGAGGTTTTTGCATATACTCGCCTTATGGTTGCCGCATTTGGATTGGGAGCCGGACTTTCAGCAATGGAAAAATCCATTAAATTTGCAAAAGAAAGAATTCAGTTTGGTTCCCCATTAATTGAAAAACAGGGGTACTCTCACAAACTCATAGTTCCTCATATTGTAAGATTGGAAGCTGCGCGGATGTACATTGAAGAAATTGCCAGCAGGATTGATTCAGGCGATACTGATATTATGGTAGAGGGTTCAATTGCCAAATATTTTGCCACTGAAATTGGGAACTCTGCAGCAGAGTCTGCAATTCAAGCGCATGGTGGATATGGCTATATGCGTGAATATGAGGTAGAAAAAATTAAAAGGGATGTCAGAATCACAACTATATATGAGGGAACAAGTGAGATTCAGCAGAATATAATATACCTATTTCGATGGCGAACTACTGTAAGAAGCAAGGGTCAATATTACAACAATCTTGCCAGAGAAATGGAAGATATTGCTGGAAAAGTAAAAGATATCAATGTAAAAATAATTGGAGATTCTCTTAATATTCTCAATGATTTGATAATGTTTGCTCATAAACAGAGGTTAACACGCCAGCAGCATATTCAATTTTTAATCTCCGATATCATGACCTATACCGAAGTAGCTGCTGCATTTGTGAGGAAAGTGGCAAATCTTATTGAACAGAAAAATACAGATGCGGAAAAATTATCGGCAATGCTAAGAATTTTCATATCAGAAGTTGCTCAAATCGTTATCAGTAAAGGATTAATAATTGTTCAAGGATGTGAAACAGTTGAGGAAGAGACAAAAAGTAAATTTTATGAAAAAATAATGAATTCCAGCCTTACTAAAGCGAGTCAAAATGTAATTTCAGATATGGATAAGGTGGTTAAGACATTGTAAAGGTTATTATGGTATAAGGGAATATCATCCATGCTTCATTTCATTTCCATCTTCACATACGTTTCGCTGGACAAGACGCAGGACAAGAATATCAAATTGCCTCAAAGAGGCTCCTTTGGAGCAAATATCAAATTTCATACAAACCAATTTTATAGCGAGCGCAGCGATGTCAAATGGGTTTTGGTTCAAAGAGAATAAGGGGAATTCCAAATATCAAATTGCAAATTGCAAATATAATTATGAGAATAGAAAAGAGAGAGAAATTCGTACTAAGATTTTAGAAAAGAGGAAAATATGCGTCCAGTATGTATTATAATTCGTGATGGCTGGGGTATAAATAAAAATCCTGTTGGAAATGCTGTAATGGCAGCTGATACTCCCAACATTGATTCATATAAAGAAAAATATCCATGGACTGTAGTAGAGACTTCAGGTGAAGCTGTGGGTTTACCAGCAGGTTATCAGGGTTCAAGCGAGGTTGGTCACCTCAATATGGGAGCGGGTCGTATCGTTGTTCAGGAACTTAAAAGAATTGACGATGGGTTTAGAAACGGCTCGTTTTTCCAAGTTGAGAGTTGGAAAAATCTTGTGAAAAATTGGAAAATGAATAATTCCCGACTTCATCTGTTTGGTTTGTTACAGGATGAGGGAGTTCACGCTCATCAGGAACATCTGTTTAAGATCATGCAAAGAGCAAGAAGTGAATTTCCGGATGGCGAGATCATTATACATCCATTTTTAGATGGGCGCGATACTCCTCCTCGAAGTACTCTTGAATATATCGCTAAATTGAATGGAGTAATGCAGAAAGTCGGCAACTGCAGGATCGGTACTATTATGGGACGCTATTATGGTATGGATAGGTCTAAGAATTGGGATATTACGGATATTGCATATAACTGTATAGTTAACGGAGAAGGTCGAAAGGTACCAAACGCTGAAGCTGCTGTAAAAGAGTCATACGAAAATGATAAAACACCTGACAATGTAGATATGTTTGATGAATATATTCCACCTTATTGCATTGGTGGATATGAATATATGTCTGATGGAGATTGTGTCCTTCATACAAATTACCGACAGGACAGGGCGATACAACTCACAAGAGCATTTGTTGATCCGAACTATCCGGGAAATTTAAAAGTGAAACCGAAAATTACTTATATTGGATTCACTCAGTACTATGATGAATTTGAAGACTATATGCTGGAATCAATGGGTTCCAGCGGTGCGATGAATAATTTGCTGGGTGAAGTGATTTCAAAAGCGGGTTTAAAACAATTACGCATTGCAGAAACTCAGAAATTCAGACATGTGACAAGCTTCTTTAATGGAAAATCAACAACACCTTTTCCTAATGAAGATCAGGTAGAGATAAAAAGTCGGTTCGATCCGGCAACTTTCGCTAGCCATCCCGAGATGGAGGCATATAATGTAACCGAAGCGCTGTTAAAACGTCTCGAAGATAATCCATATACTTTTATAGTGATCAACTATGCAAATTGCGATATGGTTGGTCACACCGGTGATTTTAATGCTACAAAAAGAGCAGTAGAAATTGTAGATGAATGTGTAGGGAAAATAGTCAAGAGGCTTCTGGAGTTAGATGCTCATATCCTTATTACAGCTGATCACGGTAATTCGGAACAGATGGTAGATTATGAAACAGGGATGGTGAAGACAAGCCATACGACATTTCCTGTTGAATTAATATACGTTGCCAGAGATTCCGAGAGTAAAAAAATTCTCGACCGAGGGAAATTGTCTGATATTGCACCCACAGTTTTATATTTACTTGGTTTGGAAATTCCCAAAGAGATGACTGCTGATATTTTGATCAAGGACTAGTTGTTAGTGAAGATAAACCCGTTTGATTTGGCTTCGCTTAAAACGGGTTTATTTGTGATTTTTAATCCTCATTTTTACCGTTATAAGCTATAATAATATCCTTTACCAGTTTATGTCGAACGACATCTCCTTCGTCGAAATAAATAAAATCAATACCGTCTATATTTTTTAAAATATTTTTAGCTTCTATTAATCCTGAATTTTGTCTATTAGGAATATCTATTTGTGTAATATCACCTGTAATAATTGCTTTCGAGTTGACGCCGATTCTAGTGAGAAACATTTTCATTTGCATACTGATTGTGTTCTGAGCTTCATCGAGAATAACAAATGCACTATTCAACGTTCTACCTCTCATATATGCTAATGGTAGAATTTCAATAATGTGCTGTTCTGTTAGAGATTTCACTTTTTCCACTGATAACATATCGTGAAGAGCATCATATAGTGGAGCAAGATACGGCTCGATTTTTTCTTTAAGGTCTCCCGGCAAATATCCCAGACTTTCACCAGCTTCTACCGCTGGTCGAGTAAGTATTATTCGTTTAACTTCATGATTACGGAATGCAGCCACAGCTATCGCAACTGCCAGGTACGTTTTACCAGTCCCAGCCGGTCCTATACCGAAAACAATATCGTTTTTAAGAGTAGATCGGTAATACCTTTCCTGATTGGGTGAACGTGGCTTAATAGTGCCGTTTTTTGTAAATAAAATAACAGTATCCAGAGTGATTTCTCCTTTTAACTTTTCTCCACCGATTTCTACGTTGATTAATGCTCTAAGATCATTTTCATTTACAAACCCTTTTTGATTAATTGTTAAGAGTATTTCCCCTAAGATTCGATCTACCTGCTGAATATGTTTGTCCTCACCTTCGAGGGTTATTTTGCTCCCCCGTGCAAAGATTTTTAACGGGAATTTTTCCTCTATAAGTTTAAGAAAAACATCATTTACTCCAAAAACTAAAAATGGGTTTACTCCCTTTAATTCAATAACTTTTGATGCCATTATATTTAATCCTTAATAAAGAGAATTTCATGCTCAGTGTTTTATTGTAATTCCTAATTCTTTCAGCTGTTGCTTATCAACATCTGTAGGACAGCCATCCATTAAAGAAGAAGCACTTGTTGTTTTGGGAAAAGCTATTACCTCCCTGATATTATCAACTCCCGCTAAAATCATTACAAGCCGGTCAAATCCGAGAGCTATTCCACCATGTGGTGGAGCGCCATAAGAAAGAGCATCTAAGAGGAAACCGAACTTTTTACGTGACTCTTGTTTGCTTATTTTCAGGACTTTAAACATCTCTTCCTGCATCTCAACAGTATGATTTCTAATACTTCCGCCACCAATTTCCTGTCCGTTGATTACAATATCGTAAGAGCGGGAATGTACTTTTTCAGGTTCTTTATCCAGCAGGGCTCTATCCTCCGGAACCGATGAAGTAAATGGATGGTGAGTTGCAATATAGCGCTGCTCTCCTTCACTCCACTCCAGCAGGGGAAAGTGTGTTACCCAAACCGGTTTAAAAGTATCTGTGTGTATCAAATCTAATTTTTTTACGACTTCTAATCGCAGATTTCCGAGCACCGGATATGTAATATTTTTCTGGTCTGCTACAAATAGCAATAAATCACCGATATTTGCATCAAACTCCTGAGTAATTTCTTTAATAGCAGAGAAGAGGAACTTGGCAATTCCACCCTCTAAGCCATTTTCAGTGATTTTTGTAAACACCAGTCCTTTTCCACCAAGATTCCGAGCCTTTTCTGTTAATTCATCAATTTCTTTTCTGGAGAGATTTGCTCCACCGGGGACACATATTCCTGCAACGATTCCGCCATTATCAATTACTGATTTGAAGACTTTAAAATCGGTTTTATCAGCAATTTTATTAAGTTTATGGATTTCCAATCCGAATCTCAGATCAGGTTTATCAGTGCCGTAAAGTTTGACCGCATTTTCGTAGGTCATGCGTGGGAAAGGATTTACCATTTCGATTCCGATTACTTCTTTGAATACATGTCTGAGCATTGACTCTGTAGATTTGAGTACATCTTCTTCTTCCACGAAGGACATTTCGACATCGATCTGTGTAAATTCCGGCTGTCTGTCAGCTCGAAGGTCTTCATCACGAAAGCATTTAACAATCTGAAAATATTTATCAAATCCTGAGATCATCAAGAGTTGTTTGTAAGTCTGCGGAGATTGAGGAAGAGCATAAAATTTGCCTTTATGAATTCTGCTTGGTACCAGATAATCTCTTGCTCCTTCAGGAGTGCTTTTCATTAAAAAAGGAGTTTCAATTTCGTAAAAATTGTTCTCTATGTAATATTTCCGTACACTTTGAGCGGCGGTATGTCTGATAGCAATTGTTCGTTGTAAGTCCTTTGTACGCAGATCAAGATACCTGTATTTTAATCGCAAGTCTTCGAGACCCGTAGAGCGGTCAGTGATGAGGAATGGAAGAGGTTTTGCTTTATTCAGAATTTCTAACTCTTGTGCGAGAACTTCAATTTCACCTGTGGACATTTCACGATTTGGGGAGGCTTGAGGGCGGATCCTTACAACTCCTTTAACAGTTACAACATCTTCAGCACCCAGCTTCTTAGCTTTATTTAGAAGTTTTTCTCCCACTTCAGGATCGAAGACGACTTGCGTTAGACCATATCTATCGCGCAAATCTATAAAACTTAGTCCACCGTGATCCCGTTTGCGATTTATCCAACCATTAAGAACAACAGTTTGCCTTAAATTTTCTCTTCTTAATTCGCCACATGTTACTGTTCTTTTTAACATATTTTTGTGCCTTTATCTCAATTGTAATTCTATTTAACCGCTATTCAAATATCCTGGTTAAAATTAACTACATATTTTTATTATCAAAACAATGAATTAAACCTTTTGTAAAAGGTTGAGAATATTAAAAACATAACAGGGTTTGCCTGTATGTCAACTAATCCACCGATATAATCTATTATGAAATTCACTATGATTAAATTAGAGCTTGGAATGTTCTTATTTCGTCTTTCGGTAAATTCTCCTGGTTTTTCTTGCAGCTTGGAAAATAAAGTATCTTGAATTCTTTGCCAACAATATGGTAAATTTATCTCGCTTGTTGTTAATGTCCTATTTTTTACTTTTGCTGTTTGTTGTTTTTCATCGTTATTCAATTCGCAAATATAGGGTTATTTTTTCTATGTAATTACGATTTTAATGTGTTTTACAATAAATACTATTATTAATGTTCTTATTTCATAAGGAGAGGGTTCATGAATTTATATGAAATTTTACACGAAGAATGTATTCAGGTTAAACTTAAACCTTCTGATAAGATTTCAATGTTAAGGGAAATTGTGAAATTATCCAAAAGGAATTCCATACTTAATGATAAAAGTGGAGATGAGATTTTCCAAGGGTTAATGGATCGGGAGAAATTAGGTTCGACCGGATTTGGTAATAATATTGCTATCCCTCATTGTGCTTTAGATGGAATATCTGATTTTGTAGTAGGTATTATAACCGTTCCGGATGGAATTGATTTTGAATCATTAGATGGCAAGAAAACAAAACTATTTGTTTTTATTGTTGTGCCGAAAGATAGGAGAAATGAACACATACGGTTATTATCAAAAATCTCCAGTGTTTTACGCGATCCGGAAAAGGTAAATGAAATATTATCAGGTAAAAATCCTTCAGTTGTTCGTGAAAGCTTTTTACGCCATACAATTATCGATGAAGAAGTTAAAGAATCAAAGGAGTATAGTCTGTTTAATGTAGTTATTCAACTGGAGGAGAAATTTAATGACATACTTGAGGTATTTACTGAGACCGATGATTGTTCAGTTTCTGTTATTGAGGCCAATAATGCAAGTAGATATCTTTATTCGTTACCTCTTTTTTCTAGTTTTTGGAGTGATAGAGAGAAAGGTTTCTGTCGAGTAATAGTAGCCGGAGTGAAAAAATCTCTCTCAAATGATGTATTACGAAGAATCAATATGATTATTGAAGAGTTAGAGGAAAAATCAGGTGTTATGATTTTAGTACAAGATATTTTCTATTTAAACGGTTCACTTAATATTTAAATAGAGGCCTGGAATGGAGAAGTTAATAAACTATTTTAAAGAGTTTGAAATGCCAATACTCCTATTGATTGGACTTACAGTAATATTTGGATTTTATTTTGGCCGTAATATGAGGTTTATACGATTACCCTCAATAATAGGTTATATGCTTTTTGGTGTCATTTTGGGTCCCTCCTTTTTGAATTTGATGAATAGCAATTTGCAAGAGCAGTTATCATTTATTACTGAAATAGCTTTAGGTTTTGTTGCATTGAGTATTGGCCTTGAGCTTAAATTTTCCGCATTAAAAAAGTTAGGTATTGGTATTATCTACATAATTTTCGCTGAATCTTTTGGGGCATTTATATTAGTATTTTTAGGATCGTATTTATTGACTCGTAATTTATCGCTTGCACTAATTTTTGCTGCAATAGCTCCAGCCAGCGCTCCTGCTGGTACTGTTGCCGTGATCCAGGAATATAAAGCAAAAGGTAGCTTAACTAAGGCGCTCTATGCCGTAGTTGGCTTTGATGATGGTTTGGGAATAATTATTTTTGGATTTGCTGCAGCTATTGTCCGCGTTGTTCTTTTACGGGAAACAGGTATGGTTTATGAGAGTTTTTGGTCAATGATACTTTATCCATTTAAAGAAATTATACTGAGTTTTTTACTTGGTGGAATCATTGCGACAGTGTTTTCTTTATTAGCAAGAAGGTTGCGGAGCGCTGAAGATATTTTAATTTTAACTATTGGATTTATTCTTGCTTCGAATGGAATTTGTAAGGGTTTTCATCTTTCTCTTATTCTAACAAATATGGTATTTGGAATGATAGTTGTCAATACTCAGTCTCATTCCTTACTCCAAAAAATACATGGTAGATTGCCAATTGTTATGCCTCTATTTTTTATTTTGTTTTTCACTTTGGCGGGAGCTAATCTTCATTTAAATGCCCTACCTTCATTAGGAATTTTAGGAATTGTATATGTTTTAACTCGTTCAGGTGGGCTCGTCGGAGGTGCAAGAATTGGTGCAATAGTTGGTAGGGCTGAAGATAAAATAAGGAAATATCTTGGGTTGGGGATTTTATCTCAGGCTGGTGTTGCTATCGGATTGGCTCTCATTGTTAAACATGAGTTCAAGGGTCTTGGTAAAATTGTAGAAGTTGTTAATGGCACTAATATTACTTCAGGAGATAAACTTGGTGCAATAGTAATAACTACTGTTACCGCAACCTGTATTTTCTTTGAAATTATTGGACCTATATTGACTAAAATTGGTTTAGAAAAGGCTGGTGAAATAAATAAGGATTTAAGGAAGTAAATAAATTCCAGAATAAAAATAAAATATGAGTTTTTAATAAACACCCTCTGATTATATTGGATTTTATAAGGGCTCTTCTGATAATGATTACCTGCTTTTTGCTGCATTGCTTCCTGTTAGTACGGTTAACATCTCATCAGGTGTTTTACAAGTAAGAAGGGCTTTCCTTCCTTTTTCATTTAGAGCCTGACTGACCATTGACATGAACTGCATGTGAGGAGCAGATGCTTTCTTAGGTGATAACGTCAGAATAATAATTTTTGAGGGCTTTCCATCAATGGATTTGAAATCTACACTCTCAGGTTTTATCCCAACTGCACAGATTAACTGATCAACTGCATCTGTTCTGCCGTGTGGAATGGCGATCCCGAATTGCATACCAGTGGACATGCTTTCTTCACGCGTTAAGACAGTGTTTCTTGCATCATCCATATTTTTTATCAATCCGTTTTGATCTAAAATATTCAGGAGTTCATCTATTATTTCGTACTTATTTTTGCCTTTTAGCTTTGGCTCAAGTAGGTTTTTAGAAAGATAACCAGCCAATGCAGTTCCTCTAAAAGTTTCAGGAAGGTATTCCTGGAGTTTGCGTCCAATAGCCGCTCTATCAACAGGTTTCTTAAGTTCATTAACAGTCTGTTCAAGCTCAGCAAGAACTTCGTACATGGCAGTGTTGACAAAGGGAATCTCTGCCTTGCTGCAATCAAAGATAATGTCAGTTCTTCTGTGCTGGAAACCTATTACTACATCATCCTTTCTAAGTTGATAGATGCGCTTGCTTCTGCTTAGAGAGTGGACATAGAATCCTTCGGATTCAAAAATTCCGAGGAGTTTGGTTACAAGTAAATCCGCTGTTTGAAAAGATGGGAAACTGAATGATAGAACTGGACCCTTTTTTGGAACAACGGGCTTTCGAAGACCGCTAGTCGGGTTTTTTATTAAAGCCACAAGCGTCGGTGGTGCTATTAAAGCTGTCACAAGCACCATAAGAACCACCACACCGAACATTTCCGGATTTAGAACACCAACAGATAATCCAATCCCGGCAATGATAAGTGTAACCTCTCCTCTTGGTAACATTCCAAAACCTATTCTTGAAGCGCCGCGCATATTGAAGTTGCAGAATAGTGCAGGAAAACCGCAGCCAACGATTTTAGCAAGGTCAGCGACTACTGTGTATAGAGCTCCGAATAGTAATACTTCTCTTGAAGCCAGCAGACGAATATCAACAAGCATACCCATTACGGTAAAGAACACAGGAACAAATAAAGCATAAATCGGGTTCATTTTTTCCCTTATAACACGATTTATATCAGTCTTGGATAGAGATAGTCCCATAACATAAGCACCGATTATCATAGCCAGCCCCGCTTCCTCAAATAGTCCAGCTAGAATTAGCGCAAACCCAAAAGCCATTATGGCAATCGATGAGCGGTCCCTGAACCATTTTAAAAGAACGCTGATTTTTTGTGATGCTATGAGTCCAATGACCATTGCCGCAAGCCAGATTCCAACTGCTTTGACTGCAATGATTCCAATATGTGCCCAGTTAACGTTTCCAGAGGCTTTAGATGCTGAAATTACTCCTAATCCAATTGCTAATAATATGATTCCTAATACATCATCAACGACTGCTCCCGCTAGAATTGTAACACCTTCCGGAGAATCAAGCATACGTTCGTCAGAAAGAATTCTTGCAGATATTCCGACTGATGTAGCTGTTGAGATAATGCCGAGAAATAGACATGGGGGAGCAAAAAATCCTAAAGGCACACCAAAAAGCATTTTAGAAAATATCATTGTCATAATATCGCCAAGTACAAATGACGTGATAACACCACTCGTACCGACAAGACTCCCTGCAATAGAATAGCGAAGAAAGAGTTTAATATCCGTCTCTAAACCGACCATGAATAGCAGAACAATTGAGGCAATTGTGCATATACCGTACAACTCAGGCGATACAGGAAATTCCAGCGAAAATAGAGGAAACAGTCCATGAGGAAAACCGGGGAGAGGAACTGCTCCAAGTAAATAAGGTCCAATTAAAACACCGGCGATTAATTCACCTAATACGCCAGGCATCTTAATTTTCTCGAAAAAAATATTTCCGAGTCTTGCCATAAAGAGAATTACTCCCAATTGCAATGCCAGAAGCATCATTCGATGCATTATTCCCATTCCTGCTATTGTACTATCATTCGCCAGAACAATTGTTGTGTATAGACACAGAAAAAGTATGACTGATACCTTTTTCCCCATTTTCCTCAACATGTGTTTTTCTTTCCCGCTTTCATACAGCATGAATTGTATTTGAATAACTGTTTATCGGTTTTACTCATCAACAATCCTTTTATTTTGGATTTCAATTTAAATAATCTGGAGTTAGTCCAAAAGCCATTTACAAATTCTTAAAAGATTTAGGAGTTCTTTCTCCTTTATAATTTTATTTGCACAACAACATTTGCAACAGTACCATCTAAAGGCGCATATATCTGTCTAAAAGTAGGTTTATCGAAGGGTGGAATTATCACATCTTCAAACCTTGTTTGTCTTACATCGAATA
>DAOUYY010000247.1 GCA_030665885.1 Fidelibacterota bacterium | reverse complement strand
TACTTGCAAAATAAAAGAAATCAAATTAATAGTCAATAAAAAATTCTTACAATGGTTATCCCTAAGATTAACCCTACTACGTCATTTAGTGTTTTTCTATACAATATGTTGAATATATATGTTAATTTTAACTCAACATATAGTGCTATATCTTACAAGTTACGTTGTAGGGTTAATTTCTTCAGCATTCTATGGTCATCCTTTTTAAATTTTAAACTGCCGAAGTAATATTGCATATTACTTACGCACATATACAATACTGCGTCTATTATACCAAAGACGTATTGCGTTTATTCTCATTATAGATGATTTGTCCATCAAATAATCTACCAACTATCCTCATTCCAAAACCAAATTCTCTACATAAAGAAATTATCAATACTTTCTAAAATTTCCGATGAAACATTTTCACCAAGTTTTGTTGTCAATGGTTCAATACCCAAATACATGAATTTGAATGGATGATATTTATCTAAAAATTCTTCAACCATTTTAATTGAAAATGCATGCGTACTGATATTTACCGAATCAATCTTTCCCGGATCAATCCAACCTATTGTACCCGGTTTTGCTCCTGACCTTGCCGCATCGATAAAAACCACTATTTCAGCACCGTAATCCAATATTTTTTGAAGATAATTCTCCGGATTAGTACCCGCTTTAATGAAATTGGACTTACAAAATTCCGGCTTTACTTTCAGTCTTTCTAGAAAAAGCAAACCGGCGGCATCATCACCACGCAACTCATTGCCAAGTCCAACAAAAACTATTTTTTCAGGTAAATAAGGGGAGAGAACTTCTACAAAATTCTCAAAATTCATCTCTTACGACGATTTTATGACGACACTTCGGGCAAACTTCCTTAATCAGGTCCTCACGCCGTATTCTATCCTTCGGATTTGAGGGAGCGACTTCAGTGAATTCTTTTTGAAATTCAAGAAGGAAATTGGGATTTGCGTATGCTTTTGCTCCAAGCCTCTCTTTTATCCATTGTAGATGATCTCTACAGGCTATGACTTCACCGCAGATTTCGCAAATAGCAAGCTCTTTTTCAACGGATTCGAAAACCTCAGGAGCTTTTAGGTCACTCACCAGAATTGAATATTTATCTGAGAGTTTAATACCCTTTTCAGTAATACATTTTTCCTCACATTGACCACATTGTGAGCAGGATGCATAATTAATTCTTAAAGTGCGGCGTCTGTTTTCTTTGTCATCTATTATCTCTATTGCATCTGCCGGACAAACCTGTGCACATGTTCCACAACCAACACAGTACTCCTCATCATACACTGGGAATCCGCGATATTCCTTTGGAGCTGTATAAGGAATCTTAGGAAACCTGGTTGTATATGGTGCTGAAAACAGTGATCTCAACGCCTCTGTAAGTTCACGTAATTTTGGAAGGTACATATCTATTACCCTATAAAATTTATTCTAAATGTCTATTCTTCAACTAACTCCCTTAGATAACCATTACACATCTTTTTTCCCACTTTCCTTTAATTCATTGTCTTCTTGATATTGATCAATCACAGTCTCTTTTGTAAGTGGAATACCACTTCTATGTGATGCACGTGCAATAGCATGAGCCGATACCGGTGAGGTAAGAAATATGAACGCAATACCTATAAGCGCTTTGAAGCCAAAGTTATTAAATCCTTGCTTTATAAACACACCAAGCAAGATACCGGCAGAGCCAAAGGTGACACATTTTGTTGCTGCCTGAAGCCTATTATAAACGTCCGGAAGCCTGACCAAACCTAAGACACCAAAAAAGTCAAAAGTGATTCCAATTAGAATAAAAGCCATTCCGATAATTTCTCTAATCATCTAAAGATCTCCCTTCCAGTATCTTGGCAAAAGCGAGAGATGCTACAAAACTCAACAATGCCCAGATAAGACCAACATCCATAAAAAATGATTGATCGTAGAAAAGTCCCATAAGCGCTAACATACCAATAATGAGAATTCCAAGAATATCTACTGCAACAATTCTATCTGCAGCAGTGGGACCAAAAAGAACACGAAACAGCACAAAAAGAGAACAGAAAAGAACAACATTTATCAGTTTAAATAATATATCTCCACTATAAATGAAGAAATTACCGTACATAAAAGCTACAATTATAGCTAAGCCGATTATCCAACGAAATACCCTCATTCGAACACCTCCGTGAGTAGCTTTTCAAATCTACCGCCAATTAACCTTGTATTTTCCTCAACATCTGTGGAAAGTACATCTATCCAATGAATATATATTTCTTTTGTCTCAGGATTAACATCTACAGTTAGTGTACCCGGAGTAAGTGTAATAGAATTAGTCAGGACAGTAATTGCTGAATCTTTTGTAAGATTTGTTTTTATTTTGACAATGCCCGGTTTTATAGGAAGATTGGGATTAAGAACTATATATGCTACGTGAAAATTTGCCTTGATCATTTCCCATAGGAATTTGAAAAAATATATAATCGCCGAGAAGAAGCGCTTTATAATATGTTCACTTTTTTCAGTCGTTAATAAAAACTTCCCCGCTACAGCACTTACAATAAAGGCAACAATTAACCCTGCAATTACTTCCTGAATATCACCTATATGTGTCAGTGCCAGCCACACTAAAAACGATAAGATAAATACTGTTATACGGCTTCTATTTTTGATTGTCATAATCACCTCCCCAGAACATTAAAAATGTAATCTGTTTTACCTGTAATGACAGAAACGACAGGGTCCAGTGTAACTTCACGAATTCCGGGAATAACCAATAGACTGGTCACAACGCAAAGGATAGCCAGTATTATCATTGATGCTTTCATCCCTAATCCAACTTTTACATCGGGCTTTTCGATTAATTCTTCACCGCGAAAACCATACCTCTGTACCTTCATGAAATAAACTAACGTCAGTAAACTTCCCACAACAGCTATTAAAGCATAGCCTGGATGTGCCGCCTGAACGGCTGCAATAATTATAATCAACTTGCTAAAAAACCCATTAAATGGAGGCATTCCGGCAACAGATAAAGTAGCAATCATAGAGGTTGATGAGGTTACCGGTAGTGCTTTAGTGAGATTACCCATTTCCCTTAAATCACGGGTACCAATAGCCATTTCAACTGTTCCTGCATTGTAAAACAGAAGTGATTTAAATATTGCATGGTTCAGAATATGAAACACAGCACCGAAAATTGCCAGAGGAGTT
>DAOUYY010000157.1 GCA_030665885.1 Fidelibacterota bacterium | reverse complement strand
TTGAACGACCGATAAGTGCAACTGATATTTTAGAACTAATAGGAAATAGAGCAGCAAAATTATAAATGGGTATTGTCTGGACAGAACTTACTGATGTCGTAGGATACCATCTCGGAAGTACCATATAACTTGTTGAAAAATCGTAATAATTGCTGTATGGTGTAAAGATGGGTACAGTAAAAAGAGGTGCTGCTATTTGAGGGTTAAAATCAAAATAGACGGATTTTTGTGTTTGCCTCAAAATATAAGCGGGGTTCCAGATTAAGTCGGAATATGGATCCATAACCATACCGGAAACATCAGGTGAAAAAATATTCATCTGCATCGTTTGGAACTGCATTGATTCCAGGAAGTATGGAATATCTGGATTGTGTATTCTTGCTGGTGGTACATCTGAAAAAATTGATGAGGCACAGATAGTGATTGAAAGAAAGACCACGATTGATTTTTTATAGGACATAATAGCCTCCTTATAATTAACTTGTGTTAAGTCCGATAAGAAGGATTCGTGACATATTGAAAATATCCATTAATAGACTTGACACAAGATTTTGGTTATTCTTCCCACTCCGGTTCAATAATTTTACCTATAAAAAGTATTGTCCCCGAATGATTTTCTCTGATTGCAAACACAAAAGGACGATTAATACGCATTGTAATACTACTGCCGGTTGAGGTCAGGGTAATTTCGACCGAAGTGACCGCCGCAGCTTCGGTTCCCTCTTCATTGACTTTCACAAAGGTTTTATGTTTGACTTTGCTGATATATAGATTGCCGTTGCTATTAATCTTTGTGAAATCTGCTCGACCTGGATCAAAGGCGATAGACATCCCTAAAGCGCATAATACATTGTTTAACGATATTTCATATTCCATCTTAAACTTTGGAAGATAAAGATTTACCTCCTGGCTTGAAAAACTGCTTATCCAGGAGTTCCAACTATCATTACTGAACTGGGCAATTAGTGAATCAATATTGATTCCCGGTTTTGGAAGAAAGATCGTCATACTAAATTCAGCATTGCCATAAGGTAGATCAATTGCCTGAAATTGTTCATTTTCAAAATAATTATGATCATTTTTATGACTCATCATTTTACATTTTTTTTCTGAGCCATCGGGGAGAAAGAAGGTATCATCTCTTGTGTTTTCTTCATCAAATTCATAAGTCCATGTGCCTTTGAAATAGATAGCATTGATAAGAAACATTACTGTGAGCGGATTGATCGGCGAATCGACAATTTTCTCGATTTTTCCATTTGTATTTTCATCAACCCATGCGTTAATAATATCGGCTGCATCACTCCGGTTGAAATCAAGAGCTTCTACGATTGCATCGAAATAATCCTGATTAGTTGTCAGAAAATCATTCTCGACTGAAAATCCTTCACGGTACCAGATAGAATTTGCAATATCGAAAATCACTTTTGGATCAAGTTCTGTTAATAGTTTAATTAAGCTCTGATAAGATTCATTTACTTCATTGATGCTTAAATTCCCATATTCAAGTGTTTCATGCATTGCTTCTAATGTAGTACTATCTGCACCGTTATATGTCATTCCAAGAGCCATTGAAACGCTGAGAGGTGAAATGAAAATGTTTTTATTTTGTTCGTTCTCAACAATTTTTCTGAATAATTTTATTCCAAATTGGTTACTTGATTCTTTTAATTTTACTTCAGAAGTGGTTAAATCACGGATAATTCCTACGTCCGGATTTATAGAACTGTCTGAACATTGCATAAATGCCATGCAAGTTATTGTTACGATTAAAAGATTTGATAGTTTCTGCATAACAATTTACTCCTTGTTTAATTTTTGTTTAACAGATGTCTTCACATAGTCAGATATACTTCCTGTAGGAATAAAGAGATTTAACCCTAACTTAATCTGAGCGTCTGCAATTCCTTTATAGTTAGTTTGGTATAAAACACCGGTATCTATTGAAAGCCATTTTGTAAAGAAAAACCGTACACCACCTATCGCTACATAAGTATGAGAAACCTCAATTTCTTTTGTCTCCATATTATATTCGTGTTTGGAATCTGTTTTTATTTCAACCATCAGTTTTGTTTGTGGATTATATTCGATTTCAAACCCTGCAAAACCACCGATCAGATTTTTCTGTCTTTCTTCCGGAGCATCATTATCTTCCTGCCAGATATAATCAACAGCCATATCTTTAACACGAATATCGGTTAACATAAGACCGGAATGAATTTTTACTGGACCCAAAGGAAATGTAACGACTCCATACATTATTGTAAATCGCGTATTATATCCTATTGAACTCACCGCACATTCAACTCTTTGGGTAATTTCGTTGTAATCGTAAAAAGCTTTATTGGAGTTTAGCGCTCTCCAATCGCTTCTAACATCTTTCCAATCGGCTGAGCTTCGTATAGAAACAGCTAAAGTAGGGAAAAAACTCAGACCGAACAGATCTTCCGGAATCAGTTGGATTTTAAATGCTGAGGTGGATACTGTAGGTGAACCTTGAGAAATGTTGTTTATTAGACCGACTGTACTGAACTCTACTTCAGCGATATTTCCCAATCCCATTCCAATAGTACCAAGAAATGACTGGTGTACTGCTACGCCAAAAGCGCCTCCGCCCATAAGGCTGATATCTTTTGTGCCGAGAACTCTTGCGGTTGGAATCGTAAAAAGTCTTGGCGGATCAACGCGCCCGGAGATGAACTTTTCTTCTTTATATCTTGTCTTATTTCTTTTAGTCAGCCAGGCTTTATATTCATCATCGAGCGAATCACCACAAACAAAACAAAACTTGTTTACTATCTCATTTTTTTGCCCGCATTTTGAACAGATCAGAAAGTCCTGAGCATATAAGTTGTTATTTGTTACAATTGAGAAAAACAATATGATTACAATTATAAAGATTAAAAATTTCTTTGTTTTCATTTTCTACTCCTTTCAATTAATATTTGATATGAATATTGTTGCTTCATACTCTGAGTAATCTCGCTCTTCAAATTCGTCAGGGTAAGGATCGAGCTGCAATAGAGATAATTGGTAGCTAAGAGTATCAACTACTACATGTCTTATCGTATCTTCATAAGTAACATCCCCGTATATGGGTAGTTTGATAAATTTTGCCGATTGTCCGGGTTCGCAGATCCAGACTTTTATTTCAGCAGCACCTTCCCAGAAGCATCTCAAATTTGTTGGGCAGCGTGAATCTGAAATTACTTCATAGAATCCAAGGTCGAGGTTGTCAGGTTTGACGATGACACTCTCTCCGCATTTTAGAGTAAAGGTTTCGTTTATATTTACATAAATATTTTCAGATTCTTCATTATCACAGGTGGCAAGTAGTATTAGAAAAAGAATTAAAAAACAAACAGTGAGAAATATTTTATTTGAGTTACTCATTTTTTTAATCTTCATACTTTTTCCATCGTCATGACGTCTTTAGATAAGACAAATATTATTCCAACTATTTAATGAGTGATGAATTGTTTATTTAGTGTTTGTCCATAAAGTATGAAACCTTGAGTTAAGTTTGCTTTAGCTGACTTGACTTAAGTTTTCTAACTCATTGAAATAAGTCAACTTAACTCATCCGGCAACTGCCGTATAAGTCAAGTTTCCATTTATCGAAAAAACGACATTATGGACAGGCACTATTTAGTTGAAATTTTATCAGATTTCTGAAAGTATATTCAGAAAACTGAGGATTTTAAAGAAGGGTGTAAGTTTTTAACGGATAAATATTATGCAGAAGTATAACGTTAGGTATCAGCCACCGAAAAATAAACGAACCGAGACGACTAGTTTTTAGTAAACATCTTGCAAAGTCTCAAATTCTGAAATCATCGAACAGCTTTCGCCGTTATGTGCAGCCAATGGTTATACCATTTAGCGAATTATGTCAATCTGATACAGAGTGTCTAACATTATTTGCGGTTAAAAATTTTATTATCGTATCCACATGGGCTCCCCATCCAATATTAAGGAACTGATTTTCTTCAATTTCTTTTTTACCTTTTTTCACTTTTGGAGAAAAACCCAAAGATAAATGCTGTGTCTTACTTTGAATACCCCAAATATGACCATTAATATCAAAAATAGGACCACCGCTTTGTCCTTTTAATCCGGGAGTGGAGGTTTCAATATATTTAATATCGTATCTATTGTCTTTTGATTTTCCCGCTAAGATAGTTCGTGTTAATATTCCATCTATAGGAAATATTGGAATTGGAAAAATGTTTGGATCTATTTCGAAATTTTTAGTTTCTGAATTGAATTTAGTTTTAACTTCATAAAAAGGATATCCAATTTTGCATAAATTAGTACCATATTTAAGATTGTTAGGATTTTTAAAAATCGGATATGCATTTTGATAGTTAGGAGTATAATTTTCTATTTTTCCAATAGCTAAATCATTCTCTATTAATACTATAAAATTATTAATTCTAAAAATGTCATTACTCCACCAAAAACTGTAATTCGTAATCCATTTATTTTGGGGAAATAGATGCTTTAAATCCAGATTCTTTATTTTAGTCAATAAATTATTTTTATATTTTTCAATTTCTAATTTATGTTGATTGTATAGGAATGTCGGATTAAGCATATGAGCTGCAGTTATAATCCACCCTTCATTATTGATAATAACAAAAGCACCTAGTCCACTTTTAACGGTACCACTATAAAATCGATAAGATATAATTACAGGGTGTGTATAGTTCTTTGCTAATAAATATGAATTTGAAAACATTAGAAAATCCCCTATCTATACACTATCAATAAAATTATTAGGAATACTCATATTAAGGTATAACGGACAATGCTCACCCACGCTGAAAAGGGAAGAGCGCTAAGTTTTCCTTTTATAAAATCATTTGAAAACTCATTAAACTTCAAATTCATCGAACAGCTTTCAGCGTTGGGTGCAGCAAATGGTTAGAAGTTTATTTATTTTGTGAAGACCTCATTCTCAGATATTCTTCAGGAGAACAAACTGTAATTGTGGGATTTTTATAGTCTTTGATATTGCGAGTAATTAGCGTTGATAATCCGGCAGATATTGCAGTATGATATTGGATTGCATCTTCAAAATCTGTAAAACCTGATTCTAAAGATAAATCGATAATTTTCTCATCAACTGGAACAATTTGTATCAGAGTTCTTAGTTTCTTTAGACTTGTTATTGCATATTTTTTAGATAGTTGTTTAGACAATATGTAATGAAGGTTTGCAAATACAACGGGAGAGGTAAATCCCAATATTTTTCCACGATCAATTAATGTAAATAATGCGGCTGCATTTTCGTAAAATTGTTGACGTTCTGCTAATAAATCCAGAATGATATCGGTATCAATAAATATCTTTTGCATCAGGAATATTTTTTAATGATATGTTTTCTATAATCTTCTTTATAATCATAATCATTACTTAGACTAATAATTCCGGATAGACTTTTCACCGTTGGTGATATATCGATATTATCTTGAATTTTAGTATCACTTGTAAGATGTTTGAAATAATTTTGGACAAGTGCAGAAAGGCTCTGGTGACTTTCTTGTGCATATTTTTTAGCGACTAATATCAAATCTTTTTCAATATTTAATGTCAGTTTAGTATTCATAATTCACTCCAATATATTACGTAGCAATATTATATATAGTTTACGTATATGTCAAGTGAAAGTTTCTTTTAACTTCTAACGGCAAAGTATGAGATACGGCTACTTTCAAAGTGTATTACTTTTATTGTTCGTAAATCTTCTGAAAACTCGCCAAACTTTGAATTCATCGAACAGCTCAAGCCGTTATCTCCATACGATGGTTGAACTAAGCCGCAAAGCGACAGAGTTTCTCTAATATTCGCTTTTCTCTCAATATTTACATTTTGTGTCCATAATATAACTCCATGGTAGAAACGAATTAAAAAAAAGAGGTATATCATGACCCAACTTCGTAATAGCTTCATTGAATACATGTAATTGCATGGATATTCAGTATACACTATCAATTTAATCCTATATTGTCGATAAGTGATGAATACGTTAGGAAAAGAAATACTAAGATAATCCTTGATTAATACACTTCCATATAATAGGTTTTCATATCGCTTTTTTAAATTACTTTCTGATAACTCATTTATTTCCCATTTAACTTC
>DAOUYY010000085.1 GCA_030665885.1 Fidelibacterota bacterium | reverse complement strand
ATTATTATCTTCTTTTTTCTTATAGAGAATAGCAATCGGGATGATAACAAGATAACCAATTAAGAGAAGAATCGGTGCAATAGTCAGTGTACGGAAACTATAGGTATCACCACTTGCCATAATAAAATAGCCGAGAATTATTACTAGAATACCGATTCCGAAAATGATATAATTTGTTCCCTTTAAAGTAAGTTTCTCAATAAAGGTGGGTGATTTTTTTGTTTTTTTCTTTATTTTTGCCATAGCGCCCCAAATTTATCTACTATTAACTTTTTCACAAGTTATTTGTTCCACTTTTTTGCAACCTTAGTTGATCTTATTAGCAGATATGCAAGACCACAGAAGAAAGCCAATCCAACTAAAATACTAAATGAACCTGCCCAATCCGTTGAAAGGATTTTTGGTCTTGCTTGAATAATTACAAGAAGTCCAACAATTACGCCCATCAAACCATCGCCGCCTACTAATCCTGATCCGAAAAGAATTCCACCTTCACGGCGTTTATTTATGAGGTTTTTATCTCCTTTGCAACGTTTTTCTACAACTTTTCTTATAAGCCCACCGAAGAATATTGGCACCATTGTTGAAACTGGAAGATAAACACCTACCGCAAAAGCCAGTGAAGGCAATTTGAACAAGAAGTGGACGATTAAAGTAATTCCAACACCACTAAAAACAAGTAACCAGGGAATATTTTTATCGAATATACCGTCAATGACCATCATCATCATACTTGCTTGCGGTGCCGGGAGTTCTGGTGATCCAAAGGTATATGCTTTTCCTAAGATCAGAACACTTCCAGCAACAAAGAAACATGTTGTTAAAACGCCTATCAGTTCTGCAATCTGCTGTTTACTTGGAGTGGCACCTAATAAAAATCCTGCCTTTAAATCCTGAGAGGTATCACCGGCTATTGAAGCAGCGCAGCCCACAACAGCGCCAACAGTTAGAGCTGCTACTTTTCCTATATCACCAGTTATACCTAATGCGAGAAATATTAGACTTGTACATATTAGAGTTGCGATAATCATTCCTGATGTGGGATTGGAAGTTACTCCCACCAATCCAACAATTCTTGCGGATACTGTTGTGAAAAAGAAGGCGAATAGTGCTACACAAAAGGCTGCTAATAAGCGAAACCAGAATGATGGCGAGAAATCAAATATCGTTGGAATAATTGCGAGAACAATTGCGATAATTAAAATACCTCCAAAAACGATCTTTATAGAAAGATCATGGTCAGTCCTGTCAATTTCTACATTATTTGTGAAACGACCACGTATTTGTTGTATTCCAATTTTAAAAGAAGCGATCATTGTGGGAATTGATTTTATAAGAGTTATAAATCCTGCCGTGGCAACAGCACCGGCTCCGATGTACCTAATATATTTATCCCATATCATTTTGGCTATATTCAAATCTGTAACAGAATCACCTTTTTCTTGAACAAGTTGAATCATTGATTGAGTTAAAGAATCTCCACCAATATATCCAATCAGGGGAATGATTATCAGCCATGATAATAATCCTCCAGAAACCATAATAATTGCGATTCTTAGTCCAAGAATATATCCTACACCGAGAAGTGCAGGGCGGGTATTCATTCCTAAATGAGCTTTTTTAATAAATGGAATTTTTACCCATACATCTCTTGGGAAAAGTTTAATAATATCCATTAAAAAAGTATATAAAAAGCCAATACCGAGTCCATAGAATACATTTTTCGCCTGAGTTCCACCGGCATCGGCAGCTACAAGCACTTCTGCAGATCCAACTCCCTCAGGATAAGGTAGATTACCATGCTCATTTCTAATCAGGAAACGTCTGAGCGGGATCATAAACAGAACCCCAAGAAGACCACCTGCGAGAGCAATTAGAGTGATCTTTAATAAACCTGGTTTGTAACCCCATAAAAAAAGTGCTGGAATAGTGAAGATAATTCCGGATGCCAAAGATGAGCTTGCTGACCCCGCGGTTTTTGTAATATTGTTTTCTAAAATGGATGTCTTACCTGTCCATCTCTGAAAAATCCTTGCCACGGCAACGGTGATAACCGCCAGTGGAATAGCGGTAGAAATAGTCAGACCTGCCATGAGTCCCAGATAGGCATTTGCCATTCCAAATAAAATGCCGAATATTGATCCATATACCAGAGATTTTATTGTCAACTCGGTTATGGATTCCGTTTTTGGAATGTAGGGTTGATACTGATCAGCGGGAATTTTTTCGTAAGCTTCGGGTGGGAGACCATGTTTTTTCTGGTTCATATATTTGCTCCTATAAAAGATATACGATTTTAACTATCATTTGGCGCTAATATTAAAATAAAAGATTTTAGGATACAAGTAAAGTTTCAGTTGAATAATGAGAATTTTGTTAATTGTTTTAAAAAGGTGCAGAATATAGTTATTAAAATAAGGAGTTTGTTTTTATAATAGTCAGGATATAAAATAATTTCATACCTCAGTTGAGCGATTTTATCAATTTTCATATCGGTTAGCTCTTAACTTATCATGTATGTGGTGTAACTGAGGATAATCGTCTATACAACGAAGACAAACAAGAGTGTTTATCTTACAAAATCGCTCAATTTAGGTCATATTAAATTCTAATGTATACCTTTTGGGCGAATTCTTACCAGACAATAGTTGACATAACAGAGACTTTTTCTTAGTTTAAGACCAGTGAATTTATAAGGTAATAAGATTTTAATTTTTATAATCAAAGTACAGTGACAGATGGGATTGCGTTATGAAAGAAGCTAAGTGGTGGAAATCTATTGGTGATAAAAAGATTGAATGTACACTTTGCCCGAGGCATTGCAAACTTAAAGATGGTCAGAACGGGTTCTGTTTCGTCAGGCAAAATATTAGTGGAGTTCTCCAATCTCTTGCTTATGCCAGTCCAATTGCAGTTCACACAGACCCTATTGAAAAGAAACCATTATATCATTTTTTACCTGGTTCTGATATTTTTTCAATAGGTACTGTTGGGTGCAATTTAGGGTGTTTATTTTGCCAGAACTGGGATATTTCAAAAGCCCGTATTGATCAAAAATCTGTTAGACATTTTACACCTGAAGATATAGTAAAAGCAGCATTAAATTATGACTGCAAAGGAATAGCATTTACATACAATGAACCGACTATTTTTGGTGAGTATGTTATAGATATATCGGAACTTGCTCATAAGTCCGGATTAAAAACAGTAATGGTGACAAATGGGTATATAACAGAAGAAGCAATTCAGGATATTTATCCTTTTATTGATGCGGCTAATATTGATTTAAAAGCGTTTACAGAGGAATTTTATTCCAAATACTGCCAGGCTCACCTACAGCCGGTTCTTGATGCTATTATTGAAATAAAGGAAATGGGTACCTGGATAGAGTTAACTACTTTAGTTATCCCTGATCTAAATGATAGTTTAGAAGAAATAAAAAACTTGGTTAATTGGGTATTAGAGAATCTTGGCTCGGATGTGCCTCTGCATTTTTCGGCATTTAATCCTTCTTATAAAATGATGGATAGAAAACGAACCCCAAAATCTACACTTGACAGAGCCAGAAAATTAGCTTTGGATGCAGGAATTCATTATGTATACGAAGGAAATGTAATGACGACTGTTGAGGGGAATACATACTGCCCTGAATGTGGACGACTTCTAATTGAGCGGCAATGGTTTACCGTAGTTCATAATTCACTGGTTAATGGAAAGTGTGTATGCGGTGCTCCAATTTTTGTTGTGCAATAAAAAAACAAGTTTTTTGATTTCTAAAAGTTGTAAGTGAGGTAAATATGTTAACACGATTAAGCATTGAAGTAGACAGAACTGAATTGGCTGAATTCAGAGAGGCGATTGAAAAGATGACAAAGGACAAGCCTTCTGTTGAAATAAAACTAAATCCATATCTTAGAAGTATTTGCCGACAAATAATAAAGGATATCGATCGTTGGGAAGATTTTAAGAAGGAAAAATGGTAATTTTATTATAAAAACAGTCAATTAGAGAAAAACATTGATAATTAAAAAGAGATTTGTAAATTCAACGTTGATATTTTTATAAGGACTTCTTAAGTATGACTGACGAAGAATTTATTGATTTCGGTAATGAAGAGAGCTGTACCAATTATCTTACTGCAAAATTTGATGATCTTTTACAAGGAATAAACAATCTCTACGGCAGAGAATTGATGGAAGAACTTTTAAGAAGGATGGAAAAAACCATTGCTACATTCCATCAAGATGTCAAATCTTTAATTAGTGGTCTCAAAACCAGTGAAGTCAATAAAGAAGAGGGTAAGATTAGTTCTCCTCAATTAGTATCAGAGCCAGCTGAAGCAAAAGTATCACCTGGTTCCGAAACTGGTAAACAAGAGAAATTGACTGAATGGGAACGGAATCTTCTAAAGTAGATATAGTAAATAACTAATAAAATTGAAATTATGGGAGTTATGAATGAAAGAAGTGATTAAGACAATTGTAATTGTACTCCTCGTTCTAGTTGCCGTATACTTTGCTTTTATTGTTAGCAAAGTTAATACCCGAATGGATTTTTTAAACACACAGGACTCTGTTCATGTGGAAACCAATAATATGTTTGATCATAACCTTCATGATCTTGAACTTCAATTTATAGGACGTGGGAAACATATCCGGCAATTTCAAAGAGATTTAAAGAACCTGGACAAGAAATTGGATGATACCAGCGAAATGTTTGCAGCCCAAATTGATTCTGTTTTACTAGTCTTTAGTGAGTTTCAGATGAATACTGAGACTGAACTCGAAAATTTGAAAAGTGAACAGGACCAGATTTCGGATAGACTTACAAAGTTGCATCGTCAAACCAATAGGACTTTAACTGATTTGCAGACGGCTTTAAGCAGAACCAATCGTGATTTGAGAGATCTGGAAAAGAGAATTAAAGCCGTTGAACCTGTTGAGGAAAAAGGAAAGAAAAGTCGCCGATAAGGGGCAAAAAACATTTTTAAAAAGCATCCGATATTTAAACGTACGTGTATCGGGTGCTTCAAATATTTGGAGGGTTAAGTAATGAATAAATATTTATTGATATGTATTGTATTCGTTTTCTTTGCGTGTGGAGGAAGTAAAGAGGGCGTTTCTGAGAAGACTGAAACAGAACAAGTATCTCAACCTAAAACTGTAGAGAAAGTAACGGCTCCTATAAGTATTTCTCCTGACTCCCTAGCGGCACTATTTGCTGGAAGGAAAGTAATTAAAAAAGAACCTGAAGTTGTAATTAAAAAAGAAATCCAACCACAAAAACAGGTAAAAAAACCAATCTTCACTTTCAGAATAGAACCACCAAAAGAATACGAAATTACAAGTGGCAATAATCTTAATTTAATAGTAAAAGGAAGCCAGAACGCACTAGTATCCTTCTCATTGATAAAACCAGATGGAAAGAGGATAAATCTTAAGAAACATGAAATAACCGAGAAAGAATATATTCATACACTAAAGCCAGGAATAGTAAAAAAATATTTTGGGACAGGACTAAGAACTATAACGGCAATAATCACTTATGATAAAAGTCTTCTACCAATAACATTATCTGAAACGATAAAAATAACGGAGACAATAGTAAAACCAGAGATACCTGAGAAGCTTGTTACTGACAGTGTAAAAAAGGTTGTGGAAGCTGTTCATTTAAAGCAAATTCCGAAACCTGATACCTTATCACAAATAGAAAAAGTGGATAAAGTAGTGGAAAAGAAATTAACCGAAAGAGAGCAACCTTTATTATTGAAGAAACTGACTTTTGATGATATTTTCTTTGATTACGGAGAATGGGCAGCACCTAGTTTGACTTTTAATTCTAATTATTTCATTACTTTAAGTAAATTGGTTAAAGCTCTGAAAGGTGATAAAAATATAAAAGTCAGATTATATGGACATACGGATAGTATTGGTTCTCAAGAATATAATAGGGTTTTGGCAGAAAAAAGAACTGCTACCGTTGGTAAACTGCTGCTTGAACTTTTTCCAAATGAAGAGAGAAATAGTATTGCGCAAAGAATTGAGTTACTGGGAGTAGGTAAAATAGAACCGCTGATTGAAGGAGTTAGCAAAATACGGGACGTGCTCAACCGTAGAGTTTCAATAGAATTAACTTGTGATTATACCGAGGGAGAGATACTGGCAGATTATCTTACGACTAAAAAGATAGTTACAAAAAGGGAAATTAAACCTGAACCAGTTGAAAAAGCTTATAAACCAAAAAAGATTAAATCACCACAGGAAAGGCTTTATGAAAACGCCGGTAGATTATTTTCAGAAAAAAAGTATGATGAAGCCATATCTACATATGAAGAGGTTATCTCTTTTGATTCTAATAATTATTTAGCTGATAACGCTCAGTGGTGGATTGGAGAAGCATTTTTTTTCCGGAGAATGTATAATGATGCGTTATTAGCCTATAAGAAAGTATTTGGACTTGGCGATAGAAACAAAGAGGCTTATGCTCAACTACGTCTTGGATATTGCTATATGACACTGAATCAGAAAGAAAATGCAATCGAAGAAGCTCGGAAAGTTGCTTTAAATTATCCAAATTCAGAGGAAGAGATACAGAAAGCAAATAGGCTTTTAAGAAAAATGGAATCTGAATAATTCAGATATATTTAAGCAGTTTAAAGTAAACAATAATTATTGTAAAACTTTAATCTGCTTTTTTATAGATAAAGTCGTCACAGGGGTAGATATTGATAGATAATAGGGCTTCGAAAGATTGTGCCGAAGGGGGGAATCGAACCCCCATGGACCTAAGTCCGGCGGATTTTGAGTCCGCTGCGTCTACCTGTTTCACCACCTCGGCAAAAAGCAGGATAAAATTACTGTTTTGTGAATTAAAATCAAGTAAAAAACACAATCAATTATAAGGAGGATATTATGCCAAATATTAACTTTGACACAATCTCAGAAATGTTCATTTCCGTTACTAACAAATATGTTGGTAAAGCTGCATATGGTTATAAGGAAGAGGGGGTTTGGAAAGAATTGACTTTCGGTGAAGTAAGGAGTTATGTGGAAAAAATTTCTGGTGGTTTAAAAAATCTTGGATTAAAACCCGGCGATCATGTTTCCATTGTGTCTGAGAATAGTCGGTGGTGGGCAATGTCCGATTATGGAATTTTGTCTGCAAAGGGTGTGACAACAACTATTTATCCAACACTTACTGCGAAAATGGTTAAATGGATAATTCAACATTCGGAAAGCCGGTTTTTATTTTGTGGTGATAAGAAACAGACAGAAAAAGTTCTTCCAATGTTAAATGACTTGAAGAATATTATCAAAGTTATCGTCATGGATGATACCTCTTTTGATCATCCAAATATAATAACCATGGAAGAGTTAATTGAATTTGGTGAAACGTACCGGAAAGAAAACCCCGATGATTTTGAAAAAGATGCAATGTCAATTAAGAAGGATGATCCGCTGACACTAATTTATACATCAGGTACTACTGGTGTACCAAAGGGTGTTATGCTTACACATGGAAATTTGACTTCCAACATAATTAGTAGTTCTCAAGTGATAATTGTTACTGATCAAGATATTTTTCTGTCTTTTCTCCCATTAAGCCATACTTTTGAAAGAATGGCGGGGCATTTTTTCCCTTTCACTGTTAGTGCAAAGGTCTGTTATGCAGAAAGTATAGAAAAAGTAGCTGATAATATTCGAGAAGTTCATCCAACGATAATGATTGCTGTTCCGAGGCTATACGAGAAAATGTATGCCAAAATAAATGCAAATGTCGCTGCCTCATCCTCTCTAAAACAGAGTATATTCTGGTGGTCGATTAAAACAGGACGAAAAGCTGTCGAAAAACGTAATCGTGGAAAATCTAATGGTATTTTTCTCGGTATGAAATTGAAGATTGCAAATAAATTAGTTTTTCATAAGTTGCATGAGGTTGTCGGTGGCAGAATGCGGTTTTTTATCTCAGGAGGGGCTCCACTATCCAAAGAGATAGGTGGATTTTTTGATGCAGCGGGAATTATTATTATCGAAGGTTATGGCTTAACAGAAACTTCTCCCGTTATAACTGCAAATTTATTAGAGAAATACATTCTTGGAACTGTAGGACCACCTTTACCTGGTATTGAAGTGAAAATTGCCGATGATGGAGAGATTCTAACTCGAGGACCTAATGTAATGAAAGGTTATTTCAAGGATGAGGTCAGCACTAAAGAGGTATTTGATGAGGAAGGTTGGTTCTATACAGGAGATATTGGTGAATTTAATGAGGACGGCTATCTTGTAATAACGGATCGGAAAAAGAATATTTTAGTAACCTCAGGTGGTAAAAATGTTGCTCCTCAGCCCATGGAAAATACACTTGTAACATCAAAGTGGATTGAGCAAATAATTGTTATTGGTGATAGAAGAAGATTTATTTCAGCCCTGATAGTTCCCGCTTTCCCGAGCTTGGAAGAATGGGCTAAAGAGAAAGGTCTTGAATGGGAAGATCGAAAAATTCTAGTTAAACTTCCAGACGTGAAAGAACTTTATGATAAAGTTATTGATGAATCAATGGGAGGATTTGCTCAATTTGAAAAAGTGAAAAAGTATGCGCTCTTATCAGATGAATTCACTATTGAAAGTGGGGAATTAACTCCATCATTGAAGGTTCGCAGGGATATCGTAGAAAAAAAATATGCTGATCTTATAGACGATATATATCGGGAGAATGAAGAATAGTTGAGCACTTCTTATAAAGACGCCGGTGTTGATATCAATACTGGTAAGAAGGCTGTTTCTAATATAAAATATTTAGTTAGACGAACGTTTACTCCAAATGTCTTAACAGATATTGGTTCGTTTGGTGCGTGTTTCGCTCTCCCGGTTTCTGAATATAAAAATCCCATTCTGGTTTCAAGTACCGATGGAGTGGGTACTAAACTTATACTTGCTAATCTTATGAATCGCCATGATACTATTGGAGAATGTTTAGTTAATCACTGTGTAAATGATATACTAACTACGGGGGCGAAACCGATCTATTTTCTTGATTACATAGGTACAGGAAAATTAGATCCAGAGATCATTAAGGAGATAATAGGTGGATTATCAAGGGCTTGCTGTGAAAATGGTTGCTCGCTTATTGGTGGTGAAATGGCGGAAATGCCAGAGATTTATAGTCAAAAAGAGTATGATCTTGTAGGCACAATTACTGGCGTTGTGGAAAAAGAAAATTTACTTTTAAACAGAGTCAAAAAGGGCGATGTTCTTATTGGGTTGCCTTCTTCCGGTTTGCACACAAATGGTTACTCACTTGCTCGAAAAGTACTTTTAAAGAATTATTCAGTTGATAGTTATATTAGTGAGATTGATGCAACACTGGGAGAAGTGTTACTTAAAGTTCACCGATCATATTTAAAGCCAGTTTCTGAGCTATTAAATAGGAAAGAACTTCACGCTATCAGTCATATTACCGGTGGTGGAATTGAGGGGAATACTAAAAGGGTAGTTCCGGATGGTTTGAAATTGAAAATAGATTGGAATGCGTGGGAGTGGTTTCCAATTTTTAAATTTATACAGGATCTGGGAAAAATTTCTGTTGGAGAAATGAGAAAGGTATTCAATTTAGGTATAGGACTAATTTTGGTTGTCGATCCAGATTACGCTGATGAATTTTTTCATGAATTAAAAGACTGGGATGAAATACCTATTTGTGTCGGGGAAATAACTAAATAAATTTTAATATGAAGGTTTATTTTAGTGAATATTGAGAAAAGTAAAATTTCTAAAATGGCAGTC
>DAOUYY010000203.1 GCA_030665885.1 Fidelibacterota bacterium | reverse complement strand
TTTGAATCTGCTGTGACCTTTTTTACTTTTTTTGTCATATTTTATTAATCTCTAATTCGATTTTTTCAAATATTAAAACTTTTAATTATACAACATTTCTTAATATATAGCAATATTTTTCAATATGACGTTACTCTAATTGTATCAAGGAATCGTTATTTATCATGTAGATACAAAGAACAGAAAATCAAGGGGGTTGATTTTCTGTTCTTTTTTGTAGTGAGTTTGAGAAATGGTATTAATTAGCTAAAACTCATATAGTTACGTATGAAAGTGGCTAAATCAGTTTTACCATTTGATAGTTTCTTTAAATCATTCATCTTTACAACAGCTGTTATTTCAGTGCCCATCACATCAATTTTAATTTTACCTTGACCTGTAGTAATTCCGGATTCATATAGGGTCTGTATCCCAATTGCCAGAGTCTCATTAAATGATTTGCAATCAGTACTTAGTGAAACAACTAATGTATCTTTATTCTCAAAACTGATCACGTATGCCCCAAATAGTAGACTTGCAAAGAAAATTGTTAGCCCGAATATTTTTACGAAGTTTTTCATTGTTATACCTCTTAATTTTTATTTTCTTTTTTCAAATCACTTAACACCCCGTTAGACTGATGTAAGAATGGAAAAGTTGTCTTATATGAAGATAATAAATTGAGATCTAAACAGATTGTGACTATAATCAATATTTTATCAGTCATGGTGGCAAACATTACTATTGGTTATTTTTTATATGAAAATATAAATATGTTTATACTTCCAAAAATTTTTCTACAGGGATTTTCTTGAGAAATCTATTTCAACCTAAATAATCAACCTTCGAATTAATTGCTAATGATTTCAGTTGTATTAGTTAAGTGCGCCCAGTCATTTTGTATATCTTCAAGTGCTTTTTTACCATCACCCGGATTAATATTTACCGGTTTAATAGCGTCGGTTGATTCAATATTTTATTAATTTCCGTTTTATTGTATATTAAACTCCATATCCATATCGGATTTAAAGTTTAGATTCATTTACTTTTTCTTTTACCTTATTCCCGAGCATGCAGTGAACAGGAAATAGTCTATTGTTCCGAATTTATTCAGAATCTTCTGAGTGTTCATCAACAGAATCCCAGACCGGAATGGAATTTAACATGGTGTATTCGATAATTGACGGAATTTTCCTTTAGTATTTCAGCGCTAGAGAAATATAAAATGCCATCAGGATTAATGAAATCATTTTGAGTATCAACATCAAAAAATAATATGCTCTGTTTTTTTCTCTTTTGATTATAATCTATGATTATGGCATAAAAAAATGCAAGGATTGTTTGATAAAATCAAACAACGGTGTCCAATAAATTCCAAATAATATAGTGGGTATAACTAAAAGAATTAAAATCACATTTAAAACTTTGTTATAACGATATTTTATATGTTTTTCGTTTTTATATAGTAACATTGAGTGTATTATTCTTGCGTGATAGAAAAACATTATAATGCAGTTTATAATTCCAATAATAACCAACCAGTAAAACTTGGTTCCACCTTTTATTAATGCAGCGAAAAGATAAAACTTTCCAACAAAACCCGCTGTAGGAGGGAGTCCTGTAAGACTAATTAAAAAGATGGATATTATAATAGTGGAAAAGGAAGATTGAAAGTTCAAGCTATTATGATTTTTGAGATTTACGAGTTGAAATTCGGTTTTAGAATTTATTACTACAGTGAAAACCCCAATAAAAGCAATAGAGTACATGATCAAATAAAATATAGATGCTGATATCCCTTCCTGACCAAATATTGCCAATCCCATAAGTATAAAGCCTGAATGGGTAATACTTGAGTATGCTAATATTCCTTTAATATTTTTTTGATTTATTGCAAGGAGATTACCCAGCGTCATGGTTGCTGCAGCCAAAACCGCAATAATTTCACTTAAATGGAAATATTTTACCAGGGTAAAATTAGCATTACTAAATGTAGTTGCTAAAACTCTAATTAAAATAGCAAAACCTGCTACTTTGGGTACTGTTGTAAGAAATGCTGTTATTGGAGTAGTAGCACCTTTGTAAACATCGGGTGACCAGATATGAAAAGGAACAATGGTGAGCTTATAACCGAATCCAAATAGAATGATTAAAATAATTACTGTTATTGAAAAGTTGTTAATAGAACTGTTTGATAAAAAGTGCCCAATTTCAGGCAAGTTTAATGTGCCTGTTAATCCGTAAACCAAAGATAAACCGTAAATTAAAATAGCGGAAGAAAGCAGACTGGAAAAGAGGTTTTTAACCGCAGCTATATTAGATGACTTATTAGTTTTCAAATATCCAACTAAAATAAGGCAAGCGATACTTAATGTCTCAATTGATATGTAGATCATCAACAGGTTGTTTGACGATACTAATAGAAATGAACCAAGTAATAAGATGAATATGAAGAAGTGATATTCCTTAGATGATATGTTTTTGAGTTCGGAGCTATTTAGCGAGATAAGTAAAAGGAAAAATGTAAAGATTAGCAAGCACAGTTTGAATAATTGGGAGAACCTATCATAAGCAACGAGATTGAAGAATAACCCATGTCCGGATAGATCCCAATTCATTATTAAAAAAGTAAATGAAATTATAAACCCAAATGTTAAAAATGGAATTGTGATTTTCCTGACATTTGTTTTAAAAATTAAAGATAAGGGTAGAATTAAAAGGGAAGTAACTATTAGTGCAATTTCTGGAAGAAAGTATTTAATGCTAAGAATATTGTCCATAGGCTAATTTATAACAGATACGCCAACAGTTACGATTTCAACCAGCTTTTCGACACTTTGTGCCATGATATTAAAAATTAGATTGGGGTAAATACCAAGTAAAACAATAATTAAAACAAAAGGTATTACCATAAATAATTCATTTCCTTTGATGTCCTGTAATTCGGTGTATTTCGGGTTTTCTTTACTATAAAGTATTAACTGAAAGCATCTGAATAAATAAGCCGCATTTAGTATAATTCCTGTGATAGAAATAATAGATAGGACCTGAATTCCAGGAATTTGAAAAGAGCCAATGATGCAAAACATTTCAGAAATAAATGTTGAGAGACCGGGCAGTCCAAAGCCTGCAAAAAGTGCAAGAGCAGCTATTCCTGAAAAAACAGGCATTTTTGTAGATAATCCTCCGACTTTTGAGAGATCTTTTTGGGAAGTTCGATCATATATTACCCTGGTTAATAGTAGTAGAAGCGCTGCAACTGTACCATGATTGAACATGTGGAAAAGAGATCCGCTTATTCCAGTTATTGCTGCATTTGTTTTTCCTGAAACACCACCAATAACTGAAGCAAAGCCAAGTAGTATAAATCCCATTTGACTTATGCTGAAATAGCCTACAATTTTCTTTAGATCATTCTGTCCTAAAGCACAAAGTGCTCCGTAAATAATGTTGATAATCGCTATTATTGAAAGTGGTAGAGCAAATCCAATTGATGCTGATGGGAGGATAGGAAGGCAGATACGAATTAGTCCGTAAGTACCAATTTTAATTAATATACTTACAACTATTATACTTACTGCGGTTGGAGCTTTGGTAAGTACAGATATTAACCAGGTGTGGAAAGGAAAAATCGGTATTAAGGCTGCAAATCCGATAAATAGAATTAAGAAAGTCATTATTTGAAATGAGAGGGAGAAATTAGCGTTTGGTATAAGTTCTAAAATATTAAATGTATTCGGATTACTTTTAAAGTATAATACTAATATTCCTAATAGAATAAGTACATAACTGAATACAGAAAAGAGAGCATATTTTATTGCTGTATTTTCACTTTGTGAGTTTCCCCATATACCAATAAGTAAATAGGTAGGGAAAAGTGTTAGTCCAAAGAAAATCAAAAACAAAAACAGATCTATGGATGTGAAAACACCCATTAATCCCATATCAAGAAGAAGGAAAAGAATAAAATAACCTTTTACACCTTTTTTTAATTTCCATGAGGCGAAAACGGAAATAAATAGAATAAGTGCTGTTAAAAGTACGAGGGGAAAACTTAATCCGTCAATTCCCAGAAAATAGTCAATAGAAAAAGTTTTAATCCAGCTGTAATGCTCAACGAATTGAATCCCTGATTTAGTTCGGTCGAAATTGAAAAATATTTGAAGAGCTATCCACATTTGTAATCCAGTTGTAATGGCGGCGATAATTTTGACTATATCTTCTCTTTTTTTTGATGCAGATGTTATAGCTAAAATTCCTAAAAGAGGTATGAAAATATTCATTGAAAGTAAATGTTCATTCATAAGAAATTTTGCCTCCTGGATGTTGCTTAAATCATACTTAAAACGATTAGGATGATAATCACTATAAAGATTAATATTATTAGAGCGTTATAATTGCCATTTTGAATCTTTTTAAGTGTTGTTCCGTATAACTTTCCAGCCTGTGATAACTTATTCGTTGTTTTATCTATGATGATCTCGTTGGACCTGCTTATATGCACAATGATCTTATAAGTGTTCTTAATAAAAAGATTAAAATATTTGTTTAAGGTGGAAAGATCAAAATTGGAAAAAC
>DAOUYY010000108.1 GCA_030665885.1 Fidelibacterota bacterium | reverse complement strand
ACCAAGTCATTTTCACTTAATATATCTTTATAAAAATGGAGGGGGATACGAACAGGTATTTTATATTTTTTGGTGATACTATAAAACCTTTGATTTAGTGATTTATAATATTCTCCCGTTGCATTTCCCCATTTGCTTCCTTTATAGATGTTCTGATATTTTGTGATGAGATTAGGATAATATTTATTTAACAAGTTGAAAAAATAATCTTTCTGTTTTCCCTCTTTTAGTGTCATCCCACCAAAGATGATGAAGTCTGATCCTACTTCGCTGGCTTTTCTTACTGACTCTTCCATCAATTCCGGTGTATCGGTTATGAAAGGAATAACCGGAAGTAAAAACATGCCGCACACAAACCTTTCGTTTTTAAAAAATGCAAGTGTTTTTAATCGTTCGGATGGATGCGGTACACCGGGCTCAAAGATAGCGCTAATTTCATCATCTACCGATGAAAAACTGAAACTTACAATTACTCTATTCTTTTTATTGATTTTTTTCAGAATATCAATATCTCTCTTACTAAGCGTTGATTTCGTGAGTATATGCACAGGGAAGTTATATTCATTTATCAGTTGAAGGGCTTTTCGGCATAGTTGATATTTCTTTTCGATTGGTTGGTAGCTATCACCAACACCTCCGCCTACCATAATAAAACTTCGTTTGAAAGGAGTCCTTTTCCGTTTTGGGTCTAATTCCCGACGTAATACTTCTATGGCGTTTACTTTTACAGTAACATCTTCCCCGAATTCTCCGTCTACATAATAACCTTCTGAGCGTCCATCACAATAGACACAATTATGTGTGCATCCTCTATATAAATTCATTCCGTAATGGGAAATAAACCACGAGTCGATTTTCTTATACTTGCGTAATATAGATTTGGCTTCAATTTCCCTGATAGTCACTTCTTTTATGTATCCTTTTTTTGTAATTATATTTATCTACTTTTAACAGGTCCATCACTTTAATTGGTTCTCTTTTTACAAGATTTCTGCATGCTCTGTATGCGATCCAGTAGGAGTTTTTATCTCCGCTGTCAATAAGTTCTTTCACTAAATCATAAACCAGTTCCGGGAGCTTTCTTGCCAGATCACTTAAGTTATTCTCTACAGAAATACGTGGGTACGATGAAATTTCTTTAAATATATTTTTAAGGATAGATAACGGGTAATCAGGGTTTTTTTAGAAATATTGATTTTCTCTTACAGGGCGTAGTGTTTCTCCGACGAATCGTCGAATATTAGCATTTTCTGATTTCACAAGTTGAAGTAAATATTCTTTCATTTCGTTGGGAAACCTTTTTATAAGTTTGCGAAATAGTATCGCAGATAATTCACGTACATCCCAATTTGAAGAAACAACAGCGGATTCAAAATAAGGAAGCATTTTTTTGAAATCGTTAAGTCCATAGAAGGATAGTACACCTAATGAAACACCTTTGCTTTTGAAATCATCACTTTTATTGAAGATATTAGATGCAACTTCGAATGTTTGTACATCCAATTCAATAAAACGATTGTAGAGGTATTCACTTAATACTTTGATTGTATAAACTCTTCCATAAGAAATACGTTTGTTATATGGAATATTGGCGTAAAGTTTATCAATGATACCGGGAATGTTTCTTATTACTAAGTCATATTTTTTCTCTAAGACAGGTTTTATGATGTCATGTTGTATCTTTTTCTCAATTTCTCTGTTCAAGATTTCCATATTATATTCACAATCATCTTTGCCTTTTTCTCAATTTCAATTCAAATCCTTCGCTAATAGCAAAGTTGTTAAGAAATCCTTTAAAAATTTTAGATCTGGTTTTGAAATCATCCGTCCCAATATTTTCTGCCTTTATTTCTTGTTTGGTTTTATCTAACGCTGTTTCTAAGTCTTTTATTGAAAGTAATGTTGTAGCAATACAATAAAAGCTTTTTGATCTTCCTTCATCAAAATGTTTTAGCATTATCTCAAGCAGCTCAATCCGTCTTTTCTGCTGTTTTACGAATTCATCTACACCTTGTTCTTTAATGAAATTCAAATTATAAATGCTTTTTCTATGAGTTAAGAAAGAGTCACTGGCATCCCATCCCGCAAATTTTGAGCAAGGGAACTCTTCACACTCAGCACATACTTCAAGATTCTTTTTCTTTACGCAGCAAGTAATATGAGAACATCCAGGATGCTTATTAAAAAAGTCAGATCCACAACATCCCGGACACCTTGAACTGCCAACTGTATAGTATCTTGGGCACAATCCACAATCGAGTCCGCAACAGCCGATAGTAGGATATTTTTTAACGGGTTTTGTATTCATTTAGCTGCACATCCGGGACAAATTAACTTCATCTTGCAATTGGCACAGGCTTTCTTTCTGCTGATACCACCGCTGTAAAATGAGATTAACAATAGAAGAGAGAAAACAATGGTTTTATCAATTGAAAATTGTCGAAATATTGAAATAATGATAAGAACAAGCGGTGCAAGTGTTAAAAGACCGTAAGTAACAGGAGCAAGTTTTATACCGATATTCGAATCAAATTTCTCTATATCTCCTTTTTTGAAAAATAGCGCTGAAATTTTACCCCATCCGATATAGCACAATTTGTCATAATAGTAACAGTTAGCGCAAACCAATTTTCGTAATACGATATAAACCGTTATTATAGCGAATCCAAGATAAATCCAGGAGGCTAATGGAGATAAGTACCAACAGGCAATAGTTCCCAGTGCAATCCATAAAATCATGAGAAGATTTCCAAAGAATATCGTCGCTTTTGAGGATTTTTCCAAACCTTCTTCATAAATTTTCACTTCCTTTTTCATAGTGGTTACTCCTTTTTTTTGCACACTACAATGAATTACATTAAAAATATTTTTCTGGGATTCAGTATGGGATTAACATGTAGATATTTGTCTATTTAAAGTATGTTATCATGTAACGGCAAAATAGTGCTGAGGGTTTATGATAAGACAAATGGTCATTTTAGCTATCTATTTTTATGAATGTACGTATTTAATACACGCAGTTTATCTTATTACACCCTCTAAACCGTAGATACCTTGAGCAAATGCTTATTTCCGTATGCAATAATTTCTTTGTCTGCTGTAATTAAAATACTGTTTAATGATAGCGCAGAGGCTACTATCATTCGATCAGCGGGATCCCCGTTAAAAACTTCTGGAAGGTTTGAACTCTCAAGAGCTATTTCTGGTGTAAGTGAAACAAGCCTAAAGCCGGGTATAGACAGAGCCTTTTTTACCCAATCCAGACAACCGCCTTGTATTTTAATTCTTCCCTTTGCTTCAAGCATTCCTATTTCCCATACACTAATAATTGAAATGTAAACGGAAGATTTTTTTACGGCATTATTAATAAGATCGAGAGCAGATGTGTTTTCTAATCTATTGTCGCCATTAATCAGCCAAATCCAGATATGAGTATCGAGGAATACCGAAGGTTGTTCATTATTCATCAACACTCCACTTTTCATCTATGGGTTCAATGATATCCCCCATAAGGTTTATTGAGTCTTTCATAAACCCAAATACTGTTTCAGGCTTTTCATTATCAATAGGGACAAGTTTTGCTACAGGTTTTCCTCGTTTAGTAATAACAATTTCCTGATGATAATTTTTAACATTATCCATAAGTTTAAGACAGTTCGCCTTGAATTTTCCTGCTGCAATTTGCATACCAAACCTCCATTTATGACCATAGTAATATAACCATAGTCATTTGATAAAAGCAAATCTTTAATTTGTTATTGACTAACTTGAATTAAAAATGATTCAACAATTTTAGCAAATTCCTCCGGCTGTTCATCATAGGAAAAATGGCTGGCGTTCTTAATGACCGTTAACTTGGAGTTGGGAAGAATATTAGCATAAAGTTGGCTGGCTTCGACTGGCATCATATCATTTTCCCCGTGAATAACCAAAACCGGGACACTTACTTCATTTAATGCTTCACGATAGTCATGCTTTTTCCCCATACTGAAATACATCGCGAGAACCATCCAGCCGCCACTTTCGTTGATTGTAGTTTGGCTTTCCATATTAAGATCCTTTGTCTTCAATGCCGCACTGTAGTATTTCGTGAATTCCAGGTTCAAATCTGATAGTTCTCTTTCATTTTTTTCAAATATGTTTTTATAGTCAAAATAACGTTTAAGATAATCTTGATATTCTTCTGAAAGATTTTCCGGCAGCAATTTCCCAACCTGTTCAAATAAACCGCCATTTTTCGAAGGCATTACAAGAACATCAGCTGGAGCTACTAACACCATTGCCTTCACGTTTTCAGGAAATTCCGCAGCATAGAGAGAGGCAAGAAATGCTCCGAAAGAATGACCGATAAGAATTAATTGTTTATGTTCAAGAATTTTGCGGATCCGTTCGATGTCGGCAAGTTGTGCACCAATGCCGAGAGTCTTCTCGAGAGTCACCATATTTTTATAAAAGCTCTTTGATTCAAATGTATTGATAGGTCGTGATGATTTCCCGCAGCCTCTCTGATGATAGTAAATAAATTCATAATTTTGATTGATTAAATTTAATGCTTCCCATGATTTATCCGGAGGATAACCAGGTCCACCGTGAATTATCAGCACAGGAGTTCCTGTTCTATCACTAAAATGATACAACAGAATATTATCTTCTACTTTCCAATATCCTTCTTTAACACCTGATTGATCGGGTGGAACAAATGAAGTTTTCAATTTTTCATTGCTACTTATATCACCCGGTTGATACAAGGGACCTCCACAGGAACTTATAATTAAAAATATACCTAAACATAATACAAGGTAGTAAAAATAATTTTTCATTTATTCCTCCACTTTTCTATTTCACGACATTCTATTATTTTTCATTTAAACTAATTGGAATTTATAAAAATGGTTTAGTCTACTCAAATAAAAAAAATTAATTCGTTATCCACTTATCAAGGGATTCTCTGAGGAGTTATTGGTGATCTTCGGAAAAATAGACTTAGTATTTAAAATTGATAATTGTAAATTGACAATTATAAATTAACAATGGAGTCTATTATGCGTAGTGGTTTTAATCTGATTTTTTCTGAAAGTATTTATGCTGATGCCTCTGATGCTAATTGGAAAGATAATCCTTATTCTGTTGAAATTACAAGGGTATTAGTTGATAATACGGATACATTGTTAATGTCTCTTGCTCCCGGCGGCGGTCAAGCAGTAGAAATAAAACCTGCAACGGAGGAAGAAATTAGAACACTTTCAGATTAAATACTTTCAGAAAAAAATAGAAGATATAATAACATAGAGTATCATGAATTTATTAAATAAAATTGTTATCCTCGAAACTGATATAACGAAAGAGAAAGTTAATGCAATTGTAAATGCTGCGAATAGAGCCCTGCTTGGTGGAGGCGGCGTTGATGGTGCTATTCACAGAGCAGCAGGACGTAGACTACTTGAAGAGTGCAGAGAAGTAAGAAAAAAAGAATATCCTGATGGTTTACCTGCCGGGCAAGCGGTTATTACAAAAGGTTACAATCTTCTGGCAAAATATGTTATTCATACTGTTGGTCCAGTGTGGCGAAACGGTAGTTATAATGAACCGAAACTACTTTCTGATTGTTACCGAAATTGTCTTAGACTTGCGGCAAAGTATGAAATAAAGTCTATTTCATTTCCTGCAATTAGTACTGGAGCCTATATGTATCCCAAAGAGCTGGCTGCAAAGACAGCGATTTTAGAGACACTAAAATATCTGGAAAATCATAAACTTCCGAAAGTAGTACATTTTGTTGTGATTGGTGAAAATGTTGCGATATACAAAAGGATTTTTAAATCTCTGAAGTGAAATAAAAAAGCCTTTTACAGTATCAATTACATCTGTCCCCCTCATCCCCCTCTGCGAGGGGAACGAGAACGTAGTCGATTTAACAAAGAACTGATAGGTAAATTATACTCTAAGGTATTTCAAAATTGGAACTTCTTCACCAGGAACTCTTGTATTTATTACAGCAAACAGTCCATTAAAAAGTGCCCCTGGATTTATAACATGTTTCCTTTGTTTGTATAATTTGTATGCTGACATATCTATTTTTGGTTCATTTACAATTATTCCTTCATCTATGTCTTCATATATATAGATAGAATAGTGGTCGTGTCCTCTTATCATAATTTTATCACCTTCTATATCCATAACTCTGAAATTTTTTTTATAGTCATCTAATGTCAGTAATCTTGTCCACAAATCTTTTATTTCTGGTGGACAATCAGGGAAACTTCGCAAATTGCCATAATAGGCACCGTGTATAATTATTGTCTGATATGTTTTGCTAAACCTCTCTTTATCTAAAAATATTTTAACCCTATTATCTGAATTTACGAGAGCACTAATGTATTTCTTTGCTACAGGATCATTATTTAGCTCCTCATGAAGCTGCCGAATTGTTTTACCCTGCATTAATAACGCTCCTGAAGTGATTGGAAGATTGTTTAAAATGGCATGATCGTGATTGCCAGGTACTTTTATCACTTTTTTTCCGGCATCCTTATATTTTTTCTCTAAATCCATAAACTGATGTACTGTCTTTGTTTGATCGAAATCGCCTGTGCATATTATTGTATCAGGGTTTTCATAATCCAGCGCTGTGTCTAAGTCTTTTAATTCTGTGCCGTGAAAGTCCCCGATTATAGCGTATTTCATTTTATTTGACTGTATGTTTTAACCTGTTATTTTACTCCGGAAGAGTTAAAAATGCTGATACATTTATTTTTCAATTTGATAATCAAGTGATTTATCCATAGTGACGTAGAACCTTTCCCTTCAATTCACCGGTATGTTTCCCTTTATTGATTGTTAATTTTCCATTAACAATTACATATTTAATTCCTGTAGGATATTGATGTGGATTGGTGTAAGTAGCATTATCTATTATGGTTTTAGGATTAAAAATCGTGATGTCTGCAAAGTAGCCTTTTTTCAAAATACCCCGTTTATTTATTCTAAGTTTTTTCGCTGACATTGATGTCATTTTCTTTATTGCTGTAGGCAGGTCAAAAATCCTTTCTTCTCTGCAATATTTCCCTAAAATTCTCGGAAATGTTCCGTAATAACGGGGGTGGGGTTTGCCTTTACCAAGTTTTCCATAAGGTGCTATAGCGCTCCCATCAGAACCAATTGTAATAAGAGGAAAAGCGAGGACTTTTTTTAAATTATCTTCATCCATAGCGAATCCGATAACACCTACTCTATTTCTTTCTTCGATTAAGAGCTCGCGAATAAATATACAGGGTTCTTTTCCGGTTATTTCGGAACAGCTTTGGATAGATTTGCCTTCCCATTTTTTATTTTTTTTAGAATAACATGAACTAATTACAACTCTATTCCATCCACCTATTCTTTTTCCTCTTTCTTCAGAATATTTGCTGATTTCTGCTTTATATTTCTTCTCTTTTAAGCGGGCAAGAATTTCCTCAGTACCACCCTGCCTCGTCCATAAAGGTAAAAAAGAGGTGAGTCCGGTTCCCCAGGCACTGTATGGATAGCGATCGGCAAGTACAGGCAATCCTTTATCAGCTGCATTATGAATCATTTCAAGCATATGATCAACTTTATGCCAGTTTGCCCGATTGCAGGCTTTTAGGTGTGAGATTTGGAGGGATACATCAGCTTCTGTGCAAATTCTCAGAGCCTCCTCGATTGCTTCTTCAACAGTATCATCTTCATTTCGCATGTGTGTTGCATAGATACCATTATGCTGAGAGACAACTTTGCAGAGTTCAATAAGTTCTTCAGTTTTTGCATAGCTGCCTGGCGCATATTCCAATCCCGTTGAAAGTCCAAGGCTCCCAAATTCCATTGATTGGGCAAGTATTTTTTTCATTTCATCCATCTGATCTTTCGTGGGAGTGACATCATTTTTACCTACAACATAAGATCGTAAGTTCCCATGTCCGCTAAAAGACATGTAATTTATTGAAGTTTTCGAGCTCTCAATTGCTTTGAAAAAGCCATCAATGTTATTCCAGGTTACTTCTATACCATACTGCTCTACTAATTTTTCATTCAACTCTTTTCTATCTTCTCTGTTTAATGGAAATGGAGAGTAACCACAGTTACCGGACACTTCAGTTGTGATACCCTGTCGAATTTTACTTTCTGCTTTTGGATTTACAAGTAGCTCAGTATCAGTGTGTGTATGGATATCGATAAAGCCAGGTGCAACAATAAGGTCCTTTGCGTCAACG
>DAOUYY010000109.1 GCA_030665885.1 Fidelibacterota bacterium | reverse complement strand
CTATTAAGTATTGATCATGCACTTCTTATAAGATATACAGCATTCATTCTATTTTTCGATTGTATATGCCATGTACCTTTTGCACTGCTAAGACTTGAAGAAAAACCTTTTCAGTTCATGGGAATACGCTTGATTAATGTTCTCATTACCTTTGGACTGAATATTTACTTTATTGCTTTCCTTAAAATGGGCATTGAAGGTATTTTCAAAAGCAATATGATAACTTCAGCAATAACTGCCACTATTCTTTATGCATTCACGATTTCCAAAATAAAATTTAAATTTTCTGGCTCAGCAGCCAAGAATCTTGCACTGTTTGGGCTCCCATTTATTCCAGCTGGTTTGGCAACAGTTACTATGGAAATGTTAAATCGCTTTATAATCGAGCATTTCATTGGTTTAGAAGCTGTAGGTATTTTTAGTGCCGGGATCAAATTAGGTATTTTTATGCTTTTAGTATGTACCGCTTTTTATTATGCCTGGCAGCCGTTCTTCCTGAAAGCAGGGAAAAAGGAATTATCACGCTCCCTGTTCTCGCGTGTTCTCACATATTTTGTATTGATCACTCTTTCCTTCTGGGTGTTATTAACAGCTTTTATTCATGAAATCATTCATTTTAATTTTGGAAGTTTTTACCTTATTGGCACAGAATTTCAAGCATGTGAACCATTGGTTCCAGTAATACTTTTAGGATATGTCTTTTATGGTATTAACCTGGTATTCCTGCCGGGTATATATTTTGAAAAAAAGACGCGATATCTTGCTTATATAACAATAATAGCAGCAATTGCAAACGTGACAGCAAATTTCATATTAATTCCTTTTCTTGGCATTTTCGGTTCAGCACTTTCTTCGCTTTTTGGATACATAATTTTAGCCTCATCAACCTTAATAGTTTCACAGCGGCTTTTCAAGGTGCCATATGAATTTAGAAGAGTTGCGCTTTTATTTGTCCTCGCTATTGCAATTGGTATTCCAACTTATTTTTTACAGCCACATATATTCATTAGAATTTTAATTGTGATTGCCTTTCCAGTATTATTAAAAATCTTTGGCTTTTTCAAAAAAGATGAGATAAAAGCACTCAAAGTTTTAATTCCACATAAAAACAGAAGATGAAAAATTCGCCTCGCATTTGTCATATAACAATAGGTCATAATCCCCTTGATGACAGGATTTTCTATAAAGAAGTATGTTCTTTAGCGCTGAAATATGAAGACATCTATATAATTGCTCCGGAAAGACAAAAAATCAAAGAAAAAAACGGTGTAAAATTCTCTCTTTTTAAAGAAAGCAACTTCTTTTTAAACCTTATTCGTGCCTTTAAAGCAGCAAAAAATATAAAAGCTGATCTTTATCACATCCATGAATTTGAACTCCTACCCTTTGTACTTGTATTAAAATATAAATATCAGAAAAAGGTTATATATGATGCACATGAGACAATATTTTTCTTCTTCACGGAATTCTCTCGTCATTCAAAATGCATAACATTCTTACCGGCGATTTTCGCCCAATCTCTGGAATGGTTCTGCTCTCATTTCGTTGATCATATTATAACCGTCACCCCCTGGGTTGCAAAAGGCTTCAAGCCTTTCCATAAACGAATCTCACTTATTTACAATTATCCAATTTTAAATCTTTTCTCTCCAATACCTAAAAAAACAAAAAAGAGAAGAGAGCAAATTATTCTTTATCACGGTCAGATTGTACAGGCACGGAATATTGACGTTATGTTAAAAGCAATGTCATTAGTAAAAAAAGATTTTCCTAATGTTAAATTACTTATTGTTGGTGAAGTTGCCGATTCGTATAAAATTCAACTTGAGCAAATTGTTAAGCAAAATCACTTGGAAGATGTTATTGAATTTAGAAAACCCATCCCATATATAAATGTACCTGAACTAATAAAAGAAGCAACAATCGGACTTTCATCTATGGCACCAAATGAATCATTTAAAAGGTCAATTCAGATAAAACCTTTCGAATTCATGGCTATGGGAATACCGGTACTCGGGTGCCGTGTCCCATCGACAGAAATATTTATTGAGCAAACCGGATCAGGGATTTTGGTAGACCCACCTACTGCAGAAAATCTGGGTAAAACAATAAATTATCTTTTACAAAATCCCAGAGTGATGGAACAAATGGGTAAGCATGGAAGGAAAGCAGTTTCAGAAAAATATAATTGGTCATTTATGGAAAATAAATTGTATGATATTTACGAAGAAGTATTGATGTGTTAAAAATACTCTACATCTCTCCGGAAAATACAGTTGGGGTTCTAACTTACTGGCAGCGTGCTCATAGATTAATGGGTAATGAGTGCCGCTATGTCACATTTTTCAAAACGGCAGGCGGTTATGAGAATGATATTTTGTTGAATCTTCCTCTCATTGCAGCAAAGCCGTGGTTTCTTAAATCGCGAATAATCTTCACAAAATATATTGAAAGAAAAACCCCTTGGAAAAACATAGGAGGAAATCCTCCGATCTGGAATCCACCCAAATGGCAAAAAACACTGTTCAATCTTCGAGAAAAAGTCTGGCAACCAAAAATTGAAAGCACAATTAAAAAATATCACCTAGAAGATTTTGACGTCTACCATTTTGAATGGGGAACTGACTTCTACAGAGATGCACGATTTGCTCAAAAAATGAAAGCCCGCGGTAAAAAGATTATCTGCCACTACCATGGTCAGGACATGAGAAACAGAGGCGTTATTCCCGCAATGGATAAAATAAGCGATTTGAACCTGACTAATGAACTTGACCTGACGTTCCGACATCCAAATCTGAAATATATTTTTCTGCCTTTTGATGTAAAAGCATTTAAGTCCAAGACATCTATTAATAAAAAAATCACAATGTGCCATGCCACAACAAATCGCCTTATCAAAGGTTCTAATGAGATAATCCGAGTCTGTACGGAACTTGAGAAATCTCATAACATAAGATTCATCTTAATCGAAAATCAGCCTCACTCTGTCACGTTACAACTAAAAAGCCAATCTGATATCTACATTGATCAGGTTACTGATTTAGCATGGGGCTATGGAATGAATTCACTGGAAGCATTATCAATGGGTCTGGTATGTGTTACTTACTTAAACCCAACTTATGAAAATTTTATTCCTGATCATCCATTTGTCAATGCCAAAACCTCGAATTTGAAAGGAAAATTGATTGCGCTTATTGAAAACCCCAATCTGATTCGTAATAAAAGCATAGAAAGCCGTATATGGGTGGAAAAATACCACGATTACAGAAATGTGATAAAGGAATTATATAAATACTATGAATCGACATTAGGATTGATTATTGACTACTTGTCCATCGCCTGCCTGTCGCCTGCCTGTCGTAACGACAGTGCAGACAGGTAACGACAGTGCAGACAGGTAATGTAATATAGATGGATTGATTATTGACGATAGAAAATTATGAGAATCACTTTCATACTACCCGGTTTTATAAAAATCCCAATAGGCGGCGTAAAAATTGCTCACGAATATGCCAATCGACTTTCAGATAGAGAACATGTTGTTACACTAATTTATCCACTTGAATTAGGTACGAATTACTTCTTCCTATCTTTAAAAAAATTATTCAGAAATACTTACGACAAATTAACAAAAGTTAATAATGAACTCTATTACAATCCTAATCCGAGCGTTAATGTTTTAGTAGTTAGAAAAGTCATTTCAAAATATATTCCCGAAGGAGATGCAATTATTGCCGTTGGCTGGCAAACAGCAGAGGGAGTTAATAAACTTCCCGAAATTCACGGTAAAAAATTTTACTTGCTTCAAAGTTTTGAAACATATTTCAGAAACAGAAAGAAAATCCTAAAAACTTATCATCTACCGATGCAAAAGATTGTTATCTCTCAATGGATAATAGATGAACTAAAAACATTAGGCGAATCCGGATATGGCCCTCTGGGTAATGCAATCAACCCGGATGAATTCTTTGTAACTGATTCTCAAAAAAAACGTCCCTATCACATAATGATGCTTTATCATCATCACAAGATTAAAGGTGCTAAAGATGGATTAGCAGTTCTTAAATCTGCTAAAAGAGCTAACCCAAATATTAAAACAGTCCTGATTGCTCCCAGAAAACCCATTCATAAAATTCCAGATTGGATAAAAGTTGTTATAAGACCATCCGTTGAAGAACTGCGTAATTTATATAACTCCTCGAATATATTTCTCCACACCAGTCACTGGGAAGGCTGGCCGCTTCCCGTTATGGAAGCAATGGCTTGTGGATGTGCTGTAGTGGCAACTGGAAACAGAGGGGTGAAAGAATATCTTGTTCACCAGAAAAATTCTCTAATCTCGGATATAGGAGATGTCAAGTCATTGACAGATCAGGTATTATTACTCTTAAACAATTCAGAATTGAAACAAAATCTATCAGTAAGGGGACAAGCATTAGTGAAAAACTATTCATGGGACAACATCATGATGAAACTTGAAAACATTTTACAGGAATAATATTGAATCTCATACAACCGAACGTTTCCGTCATTGTTCCTGCTTACAATTCTGGGAAAACACTTAAAGTTTGTCTGAAATCCTTGTCTAAACAGACTTTCCCTTCAGAAAAATATGAAGTTATTATTGTTGATGATGGATCAACTGACAATACGAGTATAATCTTAAGCTCTTTACCAGAAGCAGATTTATTAAAAGTAATTCATCACTCAGAGAATTGTGGGCTGGCAGCAGCCCGTAATACTGGAATCAAGAATACAAAGGGAGATATTTTAATTTTTCTTGATTCTGATATGGAAGTTGAAGAAGATTTTATTGAAAAACATGTTAGTTCCCATGGAAAAAGCGGTGTAATTGGAATTTTAGGTTCAATCCTACCTGATATTGAAAATCCTTACGATAAATATCAACGTTATCTATACGAATCTAAACGTGGTGCAGCAAAATTTGATATAAACAAGCCTATACCATTTAACACCTTTATTTTCAATAACACATCAATTAAGAGGACAATCTTTGAAAAAACAGGCTTATTCGATGAAAACATCAAAATGTATGGAGGTGAAGACACCGAATTTTCCTATCGTGTTTGGAAGCATTACCCAGACGGATTGTACCACGATCCGTCAATTTTAGTAATACACCATCATTACAGAACTATTGAACATATATTAAATATCATTGAAGAATTCGGAGAAAAGGTTGTACCATATTTAATAAAAAAGCATCCTGATCTGGCTAAACTTTATGGCATAAGTTTTTTAAATTGTAAAGTTGATGATATTACTTTTAAAACCTCCCTCATTAAATCCACGATAGGATTTATTATCAGGAGTAAGCTAATGCAAAACTTGACAATGCGACTTTACAAAATCGCCCCTTTTCCTCTTTCAAATCCACTTGTAAGACTACTTATGGCTTCCTCACTTCTAAGAGGAATTGCCAGGTCGTCGAAAATATTATGATTCTTAGTAAAATCTAAATTGGAGTTTCTAAATAAAAATTCAAATGTTTTTGACATAATGTATGTTTTTTCAGGATAAACCTATGAGAATTTCTTCAATAGACCTTGGTACTAATTCGGTTGTTCTCCTAATCGTAGATGTTGATAAAGTTGGAAATTTAAAGCAACTGTATTTTGAATCACATATAACACGCATCGGTTTCCAAATTGACAAAACCCGCATAATCAACCCTAATGCCGCTGAACTTACAATAAATACATTTCAAAAGTATAAGAAGATTTCAGATAAATGCAGTGTTGATCATATTCTTGCCTGCTCCACAAGCGCATTAAGAGATGCTATCGATGGAGTAGATTTAGTAAATCGCATTTACAAAGAAACGGGAATTTATCCGGAAATAATATCAGGTGAAGACGAAGCAAAATTTATCTATACAGCAATTAAACATGAATTCCCGGACTTTACAAACAATTTGTTAGCTATTGATATTGGGGGAGGCAGCACAGAACTTGTTTATAGCAAAAGCGAAAAAAACATTTTAGTAAAAAGTATTAATATTGGTGCAGTCCGTTTTACAGAAAAATATGTTAAGAACAATCCAATGACCTCTGATGAAAAATTAGAGGCAGAATCTACAATAATGAATATGCTGCCTGAATTAACAATCCCTGAAAAGCCAATAAATGCTGTTGGAACTGGTGGAACGATTACTACTCTTCAAGCAGTCAAACTAAAAGTAACTAAACATGACTACAAAAAAATCCACAAATCAATTCTAAAAATTGAAGATGTTCGGAAACTTCTTTCCCTCTTCAATAGTCTCCCACTTGAGAAACGCAAATTGCTAAAAGGATTATCATCCAAAAGGGCAGATATCATTCCAATGGGTGCTTTAGTTACACTTTGTATAATGCAAAAGTATAATTTACCTGAACTTCATATATCGGTTAGAGGGCTTCGCTGTGGAATGATCTATGATTACTTAGCGTCAGAGAGCAAAATAGGTCATCACAATGCTACCTATTACTAAGTATATCTTCTCTCTCTATAATGCCATTGTTCACTTGTCATAGTGAGATTGCGAAGTTATTCATTAAAATATCAGGGAGTAATTGGATTATTTGCTCCGACTAAAAGACGCTTCTTTGTTTTAAATGCTTCCTGAGCTACAGAGATAGGATTATCCTTTTGAGTTGAAATTTCCTCACATGCAGAAATTATAATAGAACGATTATGTATAAAGGTAAACCACCCTAATGCTTCAAGTGCAGCTACTCAAACTTTTTAGTTTTGCTAAGAATTTTATGCCAAATTAATAAAAATAGCAATTGCATTATATATATTACAATCTCTGAAGATTTGGATTATATTTATTCGTACCTTATTATTCTGAGAATTATAATTAATCAGCTGGCAGTCTTATTCTAACTGTAGTTCCTTTACCTTCTTTACTTTCTACTGCAATCTTTCCTTTGTGTGCTTCAATAATATCTTTTGATAGTGGAAGTCCTAATCCAAAACCTGTTGATTTAGAAGAGAAAAATGGATGAAATATGTGATCAATATCTTTTTCTTTGATACCACGCCCATTGTCTGTTATTTCAATTAAAACTTCTTTACAATTATTAATATATTCGAAATGGAGGGTTAAAACTCCATGATTGGATATTGCTTCACATTAAAATAACCGAGTTTAGTGAAGTTTTTTCCTATTATTTCTTCAGACTTACGACCAAAAATCTTTTCCCTGTCGTTTGCAGCTATTATCGTGCCATACTTGTTTGCGTAAACAATCTGATCATAAACATTTTCGAATATTGTACGATATTTTTCCTCACTTTCCCGTAGTGCCTTTTCCACCCGTTTTTGCTCGATTTTCGCTTTCTCCAATTTTTCACAAATATACATAATTTAAAATCCTAAAACGGATACCCCTGAATTTCCAGATTCGTAAGACCGGCTTCTCTTGCACACCTTATAGCTTCACTATATTCTTTTCTTGTTATTCCCCGGGAAATCTCAGGATAATCAAATGCTTTGTACATCGGTCTATATTGTGACATGATATTGAGATAAGTATCTTTAGGAAGGTTTTTCGCTATCCATCTAATCACTTCCTTTGCCCCGCTGACCCCGTTTGGCATAACGAGATGTCGTATCATCAATCCTCTATACATAAGACCATCGCCTGCAGGTTTTGCCACTCCCACCTGACGGTGCATTTCGAGCAGAGACGCTTTTGTCATCTCCGGATAGGTCTCTGAACCCGAGGAATATTTCGCTGCCATTTTACCATCCGAATACTTAAAATCGGGCAAATAGATATCAACAATGCCGTTAAACTTTTTCAGTATTTCAAGGCGTTCCCATCCGCAAGTATTATATACAAGAGGAAGCCTCAAGCCTCTGCCTGCTGCAATATCAAGTGCAAGAACCACGTGTGGTGAGTAATGTGTCGGGGTAACAATATTTATGTTATGGCATCCAATTTTTTGAAGATCGAGCATCATCTGCGCCATATTTTCAATACTTCGTGGCTTTCCTTTTCCCCCCTGGCTGATTTCCCAATTTATGCAAAAGACGCATCGAAGCCCGCAATTAGTGAAGAATATTGTCCCCGAACCTCCACTCCCGACAAGAGGTCTTTCCTCCCCGAAATGCGGATGATATGATGAAATTTCAAGCTGGGAAGAAGCCTGACAGAAACCCTCATCCCCTTCGAGCCTGTTGACTCCACATTGTCT
>DAOUYY010000140.1 GCA_030665885.1 Fidelibacterota bacterium | reverse complement strand
TTGAATGTAATAACTTGAGTCTCAAAGTCAAAGAATATCCGTATTTCAATCGCTGTTTAATAATTTTTTCATCTGTGAGGAATTTACTATCGCTATTTTCATCGATCTTTTCTCCCTTGAAATGTATTCCACTCCCATTATAGGAGTCTCAAAATACTAGTTACTCGCCATGAATGGATTTTTCCATTAGCTCGAATCCTACCTTTTTTAGGTACCCTAATAACCTATCATCTACATCCGTTTCCGCATATTCAGGCGATCTGAAAAACTTGACAAACGCCTCAATAGTCTTTCTCCCAACAATGCTATTAATTCTGTTGCTGAAGGAGAATACTACATCAGTCCTTCCATCTCAGGATATTTCATCAATCGTGATAAGAATTCCAAGTTGAGAATCACCGAGCTAATATCTGTAAGAAATTAGAAATTCACGGTAGTCATGCCTTGTTGAAATTTGCTTTCGAGAATAAATCTCTACTGTAAATAAAAGATCTTTTTCTAAAACCCGTTTAGTTTCGAAAAACGGGTAAAACAAAAATCGCAGATTCAAAATAAAGAAACGCAGGTCAAATACGAGGAATCTCTACGAAACACTCCCAACTAACAATTAAATCGTCAACTAACTTATCATTCGGCAATTTTTAATAGATAATCCTCCAAGCCTTCGTAAACTGCTTTTGCCAATTTTTTAAGATTCTCATCCTTCATTAGAAACATCTCATCAATTGGATTGGAGAGAAATGCACCTTCGACGAGAAATATTACAATATCACGCTGCCGTGTTACATAATAGGTTCTATGGACTTCTCCAAAAGGTTCAAGTCCCAAATTCAACAAATATGGATAGACACTTCGAGCAAATGGTAAGCCCTGAAGATGGGTATAGTAAGTACTAGTTCCCGATACTTCAAGTGGATGTCTTGTCCAACCCGTAGAATTATTATGCAACCAGAGAAATAGTTGAGCGTTCGCTTTTCTTGCAATTTCAACACGTTCTCCCAAAAACATTGTACTATCAGTTGTGCGCGTAATAACAACTTCCGCTCCTCTTTCATTCAACATCTGAGCTAAATAATATGTGTAAACTATATTAATATCCTTTTCAGTAACACCTGTAGCTCCAACTGCTCCCAAATGCTCTCCGCCATGACCTGCATCCAATGCAATTATCAGATTCTCAAACGGATTCTCTTTTTTAATACAAGGCGGCTTTCTTATAGACAGAACAAACATATCCTCATTATACTTTCCGCGAAATCCCCACTGCTGTTTTGTATTTAAGTAGACATCCCATCTAAGAATATCATCATCTTCCATTACCCAGTTTATATGGTCTATAAATGAGTCGGGATAAGGATAAACAGTCCATTCATTCTGAAAATGCGTACTGTAAAAATACAAAGATATCATCTGTGGAGAAATCTCCTGAACAACACGAAAAGGGACTCTATCAGACAAATTGAAATTTATATTAATCCAGTTCGAATCCATGGTGTCTACTTCTGCAAATACACTATATAGCGAAGCATGAGTAAAATCTTGACCGTCAGGTAACTCCTTAACAGTACGTGAAGATATGTAGGCTTCTCGATTCTTTGAAACTTTAACTTTCCACCATCCTCCGTACTTAGCAATTCCTTGTACGATTATACCGGCTGGCAATTCCATGAAAATTTCTCCCCAGGGAGCGTATCTAACTAAACTAATACTATCAACCGTTTCCAATAATTTTAGCTGTCCACTCTGAACAATATTGATTCTCGCTTTAGACTTTTTTCGTACTCTATTATTATCTTTCCCCCGAAGCTCAAAAACGACCGGTTTATTATTACATTTATCGGTATCTTTAATTAGATACACTCCTTCGTAAACACCGTTAAGTCCATTTGCTCTATTCACAGGTAATTCCACCATCGGAAGCATTCCGCCAGTTAACCACGGGATCTTAAAATGCGCCTCTCCTTCCGGACTTCCGATAAACCTTACAACAATCTTATCTGGCGAGTAGTAATAAATATCATTTGCAGGAAACATGCGTTTATCAATTATTCTTGTAGGTGTGACAGGTAAAGTCTCAACAGGAGGTATTCGATAAAGATGAAATGTCGTATCTATTTTATAATCTTCACTTTCAATTAAAAACGAATAGTTGTTCCACCCCGGTTCGAGATTAAACATTCCCGGAAATGCTCCACTTGAATAGACTTTCTGTTCCACTCCATCGACATGAACAACTGATGCGGTATCAACTGTCCAGGCACCATATCTTACCTTATCAATAGAAAAAGTATCGGAGTCAGAGGGAAATGTAATCTGAAACAGAATATTAAGACTATCCCTCTCGATAAGCTGATTTTTATATATTTCTTCAATTGAATAGAGTGTATCAAGACCGTTTCCAAATGTAAATTCAAACATAATCAATATACTTAAAGTGAAAATCATACTAATTCTTTTCATCTTTTTCTCCTGAATGTCATCTTATAATTGAATTTCAACAGAGTTTTAATTTTACTCTACATCCTACTGATACCAAATCGAATATCTCAGCTTTTATAATATCACCATTTTTAATTCTACCTACGCCTTCCGGCGTTCCAGTAAAGATCAAATCACCTCTCTCAATAGTAAAAATTTTCGAGATATAGCTTATTACTTCGTCAATTCTAAAAATCATGTCCTTAGTATTTCCGCTCTGATGCAATTCATCATTGACAAATAAATTTAGAGTCAAATCGTGTGGATTTTCAATATTTTCCTTCTTTATAACTACAGAAACCGGTGCGGATGTATCAAAACCCTTGGCGACAGTCCATGGTCTTCCCTGCTCTTTCGCTTTTTGCTGTATATCTCTCAAAGTAATATCCATTCCCACAGCATACCCTAAAACATGATCATACGCTCTCTTAACAGGAATATTCTTACCTTTTTTTCCAATAACAACAACAAGCTCAACTTCATGTTGAGGATTTCGACTAAAAGAGGGAATAACTATATCGTCTCCATCCTTTATCACAGCTGTAGCAGGTTTCATAAAAACAACAGGTTCTGACGGCTTCTTACTTTCCATTTCATCAATGTGCTTACTATAGTTAGAGCCCAGACAGAATATCTTATTGATTCTGATTTTCCTATCACTGCCTTGAATCTTAAGAGTTCTCATTTAACAATCCTCACTGAGAAATACCACAGGTAACTTCATATTTATAGCAAAAATATTTTATTTTTCGAGCATTCCTTTTTCATTTCTTCAGGCCATACACTTGATTGAACTTCACCGATATGCACCTTTCTCAAAAAGAACATACAAAATCGTGATTGACCTATTCCCCCTCCGATGGATAATGGTAATTCATCATTCAACAATCTTTGGTGATAATAATCATTAATTTTATGAGCCTCATTTTTAATTTCAAGCTAACTGAGAGGCGATTCTCTATTCACTCTTACTCCCATAGAAGAAAGCTCCATAGCACAATCGAGTACCGGGGATACCAGACTAAAATATCCTCGCCTGCTCGCCACCTGTACGTCTCTCCTAACCCTTTGTTTTCCCATTACTCTTTTGCGGGAGAGGCTGACTAACGGTCAAATTGAGCAGCAGTGATAAGCGAAGATGTACGACTGTCACCTCAAATGAGTGGTTAGTTTGAGCGTTTACCATCGAATGGTCACTTCACGCTTTCCCCACTCCTTGGCTGCTTTGACATCGTTTCCCATGTAAATATCAATACGCCGCGTCCATCGCTTGTGCAACTTATCCATGACAGTGTACGTACCAGAAAGGTCCCCAATTCTCACCTTAACGCCATGGGTCAATCCCATCGGGATCAGATCTCGCGACACGGCGATCACTTTCATACCTGGCACCAGCTTATCGCCCCATGCTGTGATTGCGGGGTCGCCCTGGGTCTGGTCTGGAAGGGAGTTGTATGCCGTAGCAGTGACCTTGAGGATGTGCTTGCTCTCACCGGAGCCACAGCTATATAGAAGGAGAAACAAGATCGCAAAGATGGGTCCGGAAGCATAACGCATATCCCGATGAGACACCAACTTAGATTCTCCATGGATTGACTCTGGGATCATTTATCCCATGAGTTAACAAAACCGCCGGCGATCTGCGGAAAAATTTCTGCCTGTCATGTTTGAAATCTTCATAATTTGATTTGCACTCTAATACCACGGTCTTATCTCCACCACAAGTCCAGGCAATAACATCGGGCTCTTCCCTCGTACATTTAGTTTCAACTGCTATTATACAGTAACCTCTTTCTATCAGCCATTCTTTTGCAAGTTGTACAAGTTTCGAGTGCATTTTACCCTGTTTTTATATTAGTAATAACCCCACGTAAATGCAAGCTGTATTACAATCAAGCGAGCCAGCAGGTTGATTCATCTTCGCCCACTCAGACATCTCTGTTCGACATCTCCCCCTCTGTTTTTTGCCCTTATAAACTCACCGTTTTGTTACTCTAATTTCTCTAATTTGCTAAACGCACTTTTTTAGACATATATTTTCTTAAATTATTTGCAACTTACGTCCCCTAAATAATATGCGTTATTCCACTCAATCAGTAGTTATCTGGATGCTTTACGAATCACATTACCATACATTTTTTCGTAATATTCAAAGAATAATTTTGCTGCTTCAGTTATTTCCACACTATCGCTAAGCACGATGTCAATTGTATTGTCTTTGGTATAAATAATCTGGAAGATCACTTCGGGTTCTTTGGCAAATTGAATATCTTTTGTATATTTTATAGTACATACTGTATCATTTGGAATAAGTTGTGTTTTCTTTTGATTGCATCCAGATAACAACAGCATCAAGATAACCACGTTGAAATTCTCTTGCAGTAGTTCCAATCACATTCACCGGAGAATTCATTTTCTCTTCATAGTAATTATCATTCCTGCACTTTCCAAAATTTTACTTAACACATACAGCTATTAATATTTGGAACCTATTTTATATAAAGAAATTTTTACTGAAAAATTGTGAAATATATTGTAAAATAAGTGAAAATTGAATGGGGAAAATTTATGCTTGATATCAAGAATAATGAAAACAATAAAGAGAAAAAATTACAAGGCAAAAAATCACCTGCATCAATTAAAATAGTAGAATTGATTAAACCACAGCCTGACCAGGTGGATAACAGCAAAAAAATGATAGAAAAGACAGGCAAGGATGGTGTATCAAAACTTGGTGAAAAAATTAAAAAGTTATCTGATAAAAATAGCATTCCAGAATCTGACATAGAAATTATAATTAATAATATAGATTGGGATGAACTAAAGAAATCTTGCGCAGATTTTTATGTTAATGTTACTAGGAACAATCCTTTTAAAATCTACCTTAAAATTACCTGGATTCAAGTGTTAAGTGCAACAATTAGCACCTCCGAAAAATACTTGATTCGGAGTTTTAAAACCAAGACATTTTCTTGGCCGGTTATTCAGTTTTTTAATAGTTCGTATAATCTCTTCAGTAGTAATGGTGGTAAAATTTCTATCTTTTGGAAAGTATTGTCTGATAAGCCCATTAGTATTTTCGTTTAATCCTCGCTCAAAAGAAGAATAGGGATGAGCAAAATAGAACTTAGCGTCTAACTTTTTCGCAAGGACTTCATGACCGGCAAACTCCTTTCCGTTATCAGAAGTCACTGTATGGACATAATGTTTTATTGGTAGCAAAAATCTGTTAATCGCTTTGGTCACCTGGTCGGATGTTTTTTGTTCAACCTTGTAGATCAAGGAAAGGCGGGATTTCCTTTCCGTTACAGAGACTATCGCTTGCTTGTGCCGTTTGCCAATAATGGTATCGGCTTCCCCGCCAGCACCCAAAGGGCGGGCAGGCCAGTCTCCAATGCGTTCCTTGGCTTCCACAATTGCGGGACGTTCATCAATACTAACTTTGTTTTTAATCTCTCCCCGTCGGTCATTAGTCCGCCAGTTGGCGGATCTTTCTCTTTTTCCGACAACGTAAATGACGATACAGGTTACCACCGGATTGTTTGTCTAACAAGATGTGATGATAAATCCATTCATGCCTGCCTGTGCGTGTCCGCACGCAGACAGGGCTCACAGAAATATTCATCTCCAGTTTCATCCATCCCGAAATCTGCTCGGGAGACCAATCTTCACCAACCAGCGCTCAAATCATTGCCCATGTTTGCATATCAATACGCAGGGGAACTTTGTCTTTTCGGCTATTGGCAGCCATATGATGGGCCTGCTTATAACGATAGCCTCGTTCACCATGGTTGCGGCGTAATTCACGACAGATGGTGGATTTGTGAACGCCAACTACAGTGGCAATTCCGTTTGACTATGACCTGTTTTAAACAATGAATAAATTCCGTATCTTTGTTCCAGGGTAAGCTGTTTGTATGAATCCATTTGTGCACCTCATGTTTTGTGGAAAAAACAGTGCAAATGATACGGCAGCTTTCCCGCTTTTCCAAATTGTTCCCGAGTTGTACTTAGTAGTTGAATTCACGTTACTTGACAAGAGACATTTATCGAGTTAAAACCTTGCTGGGTCACAACAGTGTAACGACCACAGAGATTTACACTTCTTTTGACATTGAACAACTTGAAAGAGACTTTGGAAACGGGAAAATAGGGATACAAGGTGATTTCCGAAAGGATCTCATCGAGACAAGACCAAATAAACCGACCTATGATAAATCCAATTTACCGACAAGAGACTATGCTTTATTACCTAACTAAAAAGTCGGGATACGAAATAGGGATACGGAAGGTCACGACGGACAATATTTGA
>DAOUYY010000007.1 GCA_030665885.1 Fidelibacterota bacterium | reverse complement strand
TCATTAGACTTCTGGTAAAACTTGTATCCGCCATATTACGGATACATCCTAAATCCAGCACATCTACCTGTCAAAGCCTGGTACCAGAGGTGGGATTCGAACCCACAATCCCGCATTACGAGAACTAGGTCCTAAGCCTAGCGTGTATACCAATTTCACCACTCTGGCAAATAGCATCGACGGAAATAGTTGTTAATTCCGCCATAATAATTCAAATATCTATTAAATATAACCGAAAACCCATATTTTTCCAAAGTGATTTAGAAAACTGGTTGTAATACTTCAATATATAGGTAAACAAATAAATTAACTTACAACTCTTTCGAAGGGCTCTCTCAAAGAGATGCCTTTCCGTAGGAATCCTTCGTGATTGGCAAACAGTTTTTATGATTTTAAAAATGAGGTCAAAATATTTCAATTTTCCCATCCCATAGGGATCCCTTTGGGAGAGGGATACTTTCGGATAAATCTTTTTTCTCATCAGAGATCCCGTTGGGATAAGTGGACTCAATGATTTCTTTTTTTATAAAGCCATTTCTTATTTTGCATAATTATTTTTTCCAACCATGCCTGATGCCCGCCTGCCGTCGGGCAGGACAGACAGGACAGACTGGTCAGACAGTCAAATAATCCAGTGAGCCTTGATCTTGAAAACGGGATACCGAAATGTTGGATACGGAAGGTTTCGACGGAAAATATTTGACAACATTTACAATGTAGTATCCTACATGGTAAATGAAATTGCACTTTTACAAGTATGTATTTATCGAGGAGAGACTCTTTGTGGGCGCTGGCAGATTCGAACTGCCGACCCCTGCCTTGTAAGGGCAGTGCTCTGAACCAGCTGAGCTAAGCGCCCTATTAAAAAGCGTTGGAATTTACTTAACCGCTTTCTCCTTATCAAGAACCTTTAGAAAATTTTAGTTACTTCTTTACAGCCAGATCAAGAACCTCAGACATCTCTTTGACAAAGTCGAATCTTATCTCTTTTTTAGTCTGTTTTGGAATTTCGACAAGGTCCTTTCGATTGTGATCTGGAAGTATAACTCGCTTCAACCCGGCTCTATGTGCAGCAAGGACTTTTTCTTTTACACCACCAATTGGGAGAACTGCACCCCTAAGAGTTATCTCTCCGGTCATTGCGAGGTTGTCTTTAACTTTCTTTTTCTTTAGTAGAGAGTAAATTGCTATTAGAATAGTCACACCCGCTGATGGGCCGTCTTTTGGAATAGCTCCAGCAGGAACATGAATATGGATGTCAATATTTGAGAATATCTCTTCATCAATTCCCATGTCTCTCGCATTTGAGCGTATATAGCTCAATGCAGCCTCAGCCGATTCTTTCATAATGTCGCCCAATTGACCCGTCAGTTTCAGTTTGCCGGTTCCTTTCATGCTTGTTGCCTCGATGAAAAGTATATCACCTCCAACTGATGTCCATGCTAACCCAATTGCTACTCCTGGTCTTGAGACTCTTTCTGCAATATCAATAAAATATTTCTGCGGTCCAAGGTAATGCTGAACAGCTTTTATATCAATAATGAAGCTTTTCTTTTTCTTTTTTTCAGCAATTTCTCGAGCTACTTTCCGGCAGATGTTTGCTATTTCCCTTTCGAGGTTTCTAACGCCTGCTTCACGAGTATAGTTGTTAATAAGGCAACGGATTGCTTCATCCTTGAATTCAACATCTGTATTTGTAAGCCCATGTTCCTTTATTTGTTTCTTAATCAGGAACTTCTTTGCAATATTCAATTTTTCTTCTTCAATGTAGCCTGAAAATTCCAGAGTCTCCATTCTATCCCTAAGAGCGGGAAGAATCGTATCAACCATATTAGCCGTGGATATAAACATCACTTTTGAGAGATCATAATTAACTTCAAGGTAATGGTCACTGAAAGTTGAATTTTGTTCCGGATCGAGAACTTCAAGAAGCGCTGAAGAGGGATCACCCCTAAAATCTGCTCCTACTTTATCTATTTCATCAAGCATGAAAATGGGGTTACTTGAACCTGATTTCTTTATGCTTTGAAGTATTCTTCCAGGAAGTGAACCTATATAAGTTCTCCTATGTCCTCGAATTTCAGCTTCATCCCGGACGCCACCCAGTGAAATTCTGACAAACTTTCTTCCCATTGCATGTGCAATGGATTTACCCATTGAAGTTTTTCCAACTCCGGGAGGACCTACAAAGCAGAGAATCGGACCTTTGACAATTTCGTCTTTATCTACCTGCTCTTTTAATTTTCTAACAGCAAGGTATTCGATAACTCTGGTTTTTACTTTCTCCAGCCCGTAATGGTCTTCATCGAGGATTTCTTGAGATTTTTTTACATCTACGTTGTCTTCACTGTAAATTCCCCATGGAAGATCAACCAACCAATCCAGATATGTACGTGAAACAGTGTATTCCGGTGAAGCAGGAGGGATTTTATGTAATCTGTCTAATTCTTTCTCTGCGACTTTTCTGGCTTCATCACTCATTTTGCTTTTAGTTATTTTCTCTTCTATCTCCTTAAGCTCCACTGTCCCTTCGTCTTCGCCAAGTTCCTTTTTGATAGCTTTGAGCTGCTCACGAAGGAAATATTCTCTTTGTGTCTTTGAAATCTCATCTTGAACTTCAGATTGGATCATTTCGCCAAGTTCTATTCTTTGAATTTCCCGGTTAATTACGACTATTGCTTTTTCCAATCGCTTCTTTACATTAAGTTCCTCTAATACTTTTTGCTTCTCGGCAACTGGTACATTCACCAGATGCATAACCCTATCAACTAAACGACCCGGATGCTGAATATTTGAAAGGATAGATGTGTGTTCTTCAGAAAGATATGGAGCTACCTTTATCAATTTCACATAAAGCTGACGAATATTAGTTAACATTGCGTCAATTTCTATAGTTGGTTTATAATGCTCTTGAGTTTTGAGAATTGCTCCTTTAAAATAAGGCTCTTGCTGGATAAAGGATTGAATTTTTGCTCTTTCCAGTCCCTGAACAATAGCGCTCTTGCTGCCATCAGGCATATTAAAAATCTTAAGTACCTGAGCAATCGTGCCCCACTCAAAAAGGTCTTCTTTATCAGGGCTTTCAATAGACCCTTCCTTCTGTGCAACTACAACTACCCTCTTTTTATTTTCCGGTAGGTCTTCAATGAGTCTTAAGGATCGTTCTCGCCCTATGTAAATGGGTATTACCTGTTGAGGGAAAAGCACAGTATTCCTGAGTGCCATGATTGGTAATATTTCAGGAACAGTGGACACTATCTCTACATTTTCTTTATCATTTTTTTTATCATCTGGCATTCTGAACTCCGTTAACTCTAATTATTTCAGTCTTGTAAGTTAACCAGAATATCTAATTGATAGATAACAAAAAAGTTTCATATTTGTATCAGGATTTATTTTTTTCCATATCCTTAAGAGCAGTTATTACCCTCAAGGTCACGTTGTAATCTCCTTGTGTTGACTTTCCGGCAATTGTGGGAAATAGTCCTGATGACAGTTGATTATCAACAAGCCAATTAACAGCCTTTTTGGATTTTAGATGATCATAAGTATCAGGAAGATTGGAAAGAGTTTCAACGAATCTTAAGGTACCTCCTCGAAATAGACCGTTGTCTGTATAATCCACATAGAGATAATTCCAGGCATCGGGCTCAGGGAATAAGGTTGTTGTATTAGGTTCTAAAAAATTGTCTAATACAAACTTTGATGCTTTCTGGCAAGTGGACGATTTCCTCAATCTGGTATGGACACCGAATGCCTGACACACAAATAGAGTGGTCCATATACCGCTCTTTGAAGATTTTACAGAAATATTTGAAGGAACCATGGAAGCTGACAGCCAGCCACCATCTGGACGCTGTCTTTTAGCAATCCATCGAAAACCTTTTTCGACGAACGGGTTACCTGATAGTCCATATTTGACCAAAAGCCAGAGGGCTAAGCCATGATGATGATATAATAAGGGAAATTTACCGTCGGGTTTTTGCATCTTAAGAAGAGTAATTATCCCTTTTTGAATTGCAGGCATTTCCTTTGTGCAGCCAAAATCCAGAAGTTGAGCCATATTCTTCAACTGTTGCAGAAAAAGCATTGCTTTTCGTCTTTCTTCAATGACATACTTCTTGTCCAGTTTCCAGAGTCCATCAGGCTGCTGTGAATTTAATAGTTTCTCACGAGGTTTATAGTTCTGGAGTTCCTGCTGGAGTTTGGATAATAACTCAGTTTCTTCCGGCAAAAAACGCTCTGCAGTAGCATACCTAACTGGTAAAGGAGCTTTTTTTAAAAGTATAGGAATAGGATCAATTTTCAGCAGTTTCAACCAATTATTTATTTTTGACATGTTTTCTCTTTTCTGTTATAAGATACCAATGAATTTGTTGTAAAGTTTCCTATTTATGAATCTAAATAAAAATTATTTACCTGTTATTGCTGTTCATTTATGATTTTTAAACTCCAAATTGAAATATTAATCACTCTATAAGTGGTAACTTTTTTATATGGTTGGTGATGATTGTTGAAAGTTATTTTAGCAGAAGAACTCTGAGGCAAACATTCAGCAGTTGAATAGACTATTGGGCTCGGTCGCATATCGGAAAAATCGATTCTAAATAACATAATAAACGGACTGTAATATCATTTTTATGTACTTTAAATGCAAGTAATATTTACCCCATTTTAGTTTTCCAATGGGATTTAGTCGTTGTTTTTATGAAATAAAGGCATCAATTATTTTTTTTATCTCATTGTATGATTTAGCAAAGTAATTAGCTGCTTTCAAGTCTTCTTCTGAAAGGCTACTAGTGAATCCTATTGTTATTGCTCCTGCTGCAACCGCAGATTTTACACCGTTAATAGAGTCTTCTATAACAATTACTTGTTCGGGTTTAACATTCATCTTCTTGCAAATTTCCAAATAGGGAGTAGGATCAGGTTTACTCTTTTTAACGTCATCGGCTGTTATTATATATTCAAAATGATTTTTTACTTCTGTATTACTAAAAATCCATTTTAAAATTAAACGAGGTGTTGAAGTAACCAATCCTATTTTATAGTTACCCTTAATATCTTCAAAGAATTCCTCGAAACCTGGCAGATACGTCAGGTTATGTTTAATTTCATCCAGGAAAAGTTCTCTGCTTCTATTTCGGAGTTCTTCTGATTGAGCAGAGATGCCATATTTTTCAAATGCTAATTTGAAAAATCCCTCCTCAGATAATCCTTTGAAGTATTTCCAGTCTTCGGAAGGAATTGTAACACCATATTCAGTAAAAAATTTCTCTTCTGCTTTCCTATAAAGTGGCTCGGAATCCACAACCACACCGTCAAAGTCAAAAACAATAGCCTGAATTTTCTGTTTCATGTCTTCCTTTCTTGATATATTTAGCCTGATTTATTCACCTGCCAGCCCTCCCCCGATTTTGTCGGTGTCGGGAATAAGATTGTGAATAATGTTCAGATTCCGCTATTCTTTTTTTATTTAAATCCCCAAACCTCTTCCATATCTGTTATTGCAGGATCATCATAACGTTTTAACGTATTTATCCATTCAGACATATTATCATTGATTGTTATCTTCAGATATTCTAATTCTTTTTTATCAATTCTACCAATTTCTTGCATGAATGTATAAAATTTCTTCAAACTTGAGGCATTACCCTTTATTGATGATTCACTTGACCACATTGCTTTCCTAATAAACCAGTAACCAAGAAACATATTAATAAAAGATACCCCCTCTTCAGGTTCCCTCATATCATCGTATAATAAATATTCATTGATATAAAAATCAATGTTTCCAAGATGCTTGTTGATTGTTTTTTGCCCCAAATTTTTCTTGACTAACCAGTCTTCAAATTTAGATAACAGCTTCTTATTCTCTTTACGTATTTTCTCACAATCCTTCTCATATTCTTCATAATCAATTGACATATTTTACTCCATAATAATAAAACATTTTAGAATTTTTACTATTTAAAGAATTTAGAGTTCTTCAAAGTAATGTTCATCTATCATTTCTCTTAAACTATGAAATGCTTTGCAAAAATTACACATCTTTCTATTTGAATTAGTTTGAGCGTATTCAAACGGGTTTTAATAGCATTAAATAATAAATCCTAAAACCACATACAGTACAAAAGCCACTCCGGCACTAATCAGTGCATAAGGTAGTTGTGTATTGACATGGTCTATATGATCGCAGGCTGATGCCATTGAAGCCACCATTGTAGTATCTGAAATCGGTGAGCAGTGATCGCCAAAAACCCCACCTCCGAGAACAGCTGAAACTACCAGAGGTAGATTTACATCCAGAGTATTTACAAGGGGGATAGCCAGCGGGATCATTAGGGCAAATGTTCCAAAGCTTGTTCCGGTTGAGAACGCAATGAATGCCGATACAGCGAAAACTAATGCAGGTACTAAACCCGGATTAAGAAAAGACGAAGTTACTTTTGCAACATACACTCCAGTCCCTAATCCTCTGCATGTATTGCCTAACGAAAATGCTAACATCATCAGGAGCGCTAGAGATATCATTCCTCCCGCTCCTTTAAGTATCATGTCCATTATCTCTTTCATAGACATCAATCTCTGGAAACGATACATTACACCCGCAACAGCTATTGCCAGCATCACCGACCAAAAAACAGCAGTTGAGCCTGAACCGTGGGTTATATCACCTTTTCCGGTTATTATCAATGCAATAGGCATAGCAATGCTCATAATAACTACTGGAACGACCAGGTTTCGCGCCAAATGTTTCTTCTCTTCAATTGGATGCATCTCAATGACAGTCTCATCCATAAGCGGAACCGCTCCATCTCTGAGCAATTTTCCTTCCTTTACTACACGATTTTCAGCCTTTTTCATTGCACCAATATCCAATTTGAAGAGTGCAATAAGTAATACCATAAATACAGCAACTATAGAATAAAAATTCATAGGAATTGACTGAAGCAATGCCTTTGTCGGTTCCGCAATACCTTGAGATGCAAGCAGTCCGATTACAAAGGCGCCCCATGCATTCAGTGGAATTAACATACAAATCGGTGCTGAAGTAGAATCGGCAATGTACGCTAATTTTTCACGTGAAATTTTCAATTTGTCGAATAGTGGGCGGCAGATAGCTCCGACTATTAGGATTTTTATACTGGATTCAATAAAAATCACAACACCTATTATCCATGCTAAAAGCTGTGCACTCCTGCGGTCTTTTATCCATTTTCGGTCTAACAAAAAATTCACGAATCCGTTAACACCACCAGACCTCTGAGTTAAGGCGATCAAGCTGCCTACCATTGCGCTGAAAAGAATAATACGAGTATTATCAGCATCTTGAAAAACATTTACAAAGGAATTAAGTGTAGCAGCCAATCCACTAATTGGATTCCAATGTGATATGATAGTCCAGCCTATCCAGATACCAACTGCCAGAGAAATAAATACCTGCCTTGTTTTAATCGCTAAAATTATTGCTACAAGAGGAGGTAAAATTGATACCCAACCAATAGTTTCCATAGAATCCTGACGTTTTTAAAATCTAAATTTAGTATGATTTATATTAATTCTTTTTATAAAAGGATTATCTATTTAATGGTTGATTAAGGAAATAGAGTTCATGTTTCAATATTATTTGCTTTAGATTTTGAAGCATAAATTTTATCGTATATGTCGGGATAGAGTTTTTTCGTACAGTCGGGGCATATACCGTGTGTAAAGTCAACATCTGAACGTTCAGAAATGTACTTTTCAACATCTGCCCAATAGCCTTTATCATCTCTTATTTTTTTACAGTTAGCACAAATAGGTATTAAACCGCTTAACCTTTTTACATCACTTAATGCTTTTTAAAGATCATTAATTAGTTTTTCTTTCCCTTCTTCAGTTCTCTTATACTGTATAGCCAGAGCAACCTGTTCTGATATTATTTCCATGAGCTTAATATCTTTTTCCGAATAAGTCTCTGGATTTGAATAACTCTGTAGACATATCGTCCCAATAATTTTATTCTTTATTTTTAAAAGGACTCCAAGCCATACTTCGGGTAAAGAACCATGCAATTTTAAAGTTCCTTCGCTAACTTGCTTCTGAAATTCATTTTTCTTCATTAAAAGCGATTTGCCTGATTTAACAATTTTTTCAATTGCTGATTTCGATCCATACAGTTGAAGGTCTTTATATTCATCCTTTTCGTCAACACAATATGGGATGGTCAGTATATTCCTTTCCTTATCTATCAGAGCTATATGAAAATTAATGGAATCAATAATATTGCTTATAGATTTATGAATTGACTGAAAAAGTTCTTTTAAGCTTGTTGTTGATTGTACCGCTTTTGAGATGCTATATAGCGCAAGATTGATATCCTCTGCATATTTTTGTTTTGTAATGTCTTTATACATTACAAAATACTTTGCAGGTTTTCCATTAACAATTATTGGAGCAGCTGAAATTGAGACCGGAATTAAAGTTCCATCTTTCCTTTTCCTGTAAGTATCATAATAAAGGTAACCACCTGTTGCTTTTCCGTCTAACCTCTCAGTTTCCCGGATGTTTTTATCTGGTACAAGTACTTTATTGATGTGTTTATTCTTAATTTCGTTGAGAGTATATCCAAAAGCCTCACTAAAACGAGGATTAATATCTATTATATGGAAATCTTTACCCAGATAAACAGAGGGTTCTGGATTTCCTTTGAATATTCTTTCAAATTTCTGCTGACTTTCCTTAATAGCATCACGAGCCTTCTTCCGTTCAGTGATATCTCTTGAGATTCCAACCAAACCAACAATTTGCCCTTTCCTATTTTCAATAGGAGTCTTTGTTGCAGAAACCCAATGTATTTTCCCATCTGACATTTTAATCTTTTCTTCTTTATCAACTAAGGGTTGTCCTGTTTTAATAATTTCCTGCTCTTCTTTATATGCTACTCTCGCATGCTCAGGATTAAAGAAGTCGAAGTCTGTTTTTCCTATCGCTTCTTCGAGACTTTTAACTCCAAGTGCTCTCGCTTGGGCTTTATTGATTTTTATAAATTTGGACTCCAGGTCTTTAAAGTAAATGTTGTCTGGAATATTGTCCATTAGTGCATTTAACAATTCATTTTCTCTGGTAAGTTTCGTCTGAATATCTCGGTCCCACTTATTAATTCTATCTATTTCCAATTGTTTATTCACATTGTTTTTATTTTTCATTTTGTTCCTTTTCATAGACACTTTTACATACCCCTAAATATAGTTAATATTAATTAAATGTTAAATATTTGAAGAAATTGGTATTTTTATATGGAATGTGGTACCTATCCAAAGTTCACTTTCTACATCGAATTTGACACCATAAGAGTCTAAAAACATATAAGTATTAAAGAGACTTGTAAGATAGATCCTGGTTTTGTCAAATTTTTTGCCCATCGAAGATTTCTCGGGATGAAAGAATGGTGTAAATACTTTGGACAAATTCTCTTTTGCTATCCCACATCCTGTATCGGAAATGTCTATATAGATATATTCTGCATCACTTCTGGTTTTTACTGTCAATTTTTTTTCTTTTGACTCTGACATAGAATCTATTGAGTATTGAATTATATTAAGTAATCCCTGTGAAAAATCGCTGTAAAAACCTCTCGATAGTCTTTCATGATTAGTTCATCATGAGTGTACCTAAGCATTTCAGCAAATTTTTTGTTAATGAAGATAAGTTTTTCTCTCTGACTAATTACAATTCCATCATTAACATTTTCTACTAATAAACGATACTTCTCCTCTGATTCACGAAGAACCTTTTCGGTATTTTTACGCTCTAAACTATTTACAAATATATTAGCAACAATTTTCAGTAGATCGATTTCCTTTTCTATCCATTCTCTTTTCTTTTTCAAAGAAGTAAAATCCAGCCAATTCGCTTCTATAGATCATTGGAACTACGATAAGAGACTTGATTCCGCTTTGTATTAAATATTCTTTTTCTCTGAATACTTCGGAAGGTAGGTCATTAAGATCTTGAAATAGAATGACTTCAAATTTGCATAATTTATCTTGCCACAAGGGTAATTCTTTTAAGGGAAAATTTTGCAGGTTCTCTATTTGAGGTTCAATACCGTCGGCACACCATTCGTGAGTATTAGTCATCATTTTTTTATCACTGGAAAGTGCAAATAGAAAACTTCTGTCAACTTTAGTAAATTTGCCAAATCTTTTCATGGCATCATTTATTTTATTATCAATTTTCTCTAGTGGGAGATTAATGAGTTGTGTTGAAATATCTACTATTAGTCTTTCGAGTTCTATCATTTTTACCACCGTTTATATATTTACATCCTTTTAAAAGTATAGATTAACTTTAAAATATACAAATCTAAATATTCATATTATTCAGAATTGGATTGTAAGATCAGCTATTTGGGTATCACTTGAATATTTAATGAGGATAAAAGTTTTGGACGAATTTCTATAATCTCCTATATACGAGTGATTTACAGAGAAAATCACCTGTTGATTTATGAAACAGATAAAAGATTTACTACTTCCACTATTTAGTATTTTTAAGTTCCGTTAGGAGCTTACTCCTAATGAAGATGTTATCTACTCAGGAATAGGCTCCTAACACAATCTCAAAAGTAAAAATGGGATTTTTTCTTAGTTGGATTGTTTGCAAGTCGTTCCTTTTTACGGATAATTCGTTAGCAATCCGCGTACTCATATTTGGAACCCCTCTGATCGGAGAAAAGTTTTGAGCTTGTCACATTCTGTAAATTTAAAACCTTTTATTCCTACTTTTTCTGCTCCTAAGACATTTTCTTCAAGATCGTCGATGAGTAAAGAATTCTCTGGAGATGTATTGGATTGTATGAGAGCTTTATAATACATTTCTGGCTCCGGTTTGCAATATCCGACTTCAAATGAAAGCACTGCCCCATCAAGATTTCGAAGAATATCATATTTTCCCTCTATCGCTCTAATATGTATAGCATCAGTATTTGATAATAAAAATATTTTTGCTTTTCCCTTCAATTTTGTGAGAAGATTCAAAACTGGTTTATTTAGGTTAAAAGAAACTTCCCAAATTTTTACCAATTTTTCCAGAGTGACAGTTTTGGGCATACGATATTTTTCACGGAGAAGGTTTATATATTCGTCTATGCTATATTTACCCTTTTCGAAATCCTTTTCTAAACTGGAATTCGCTACTTCTGTTATTGTTCGTATATCAAGACCGGTTATCCCTGCTATTTTCTTAAAAGCTAGAGATTTATCCACATTTACCAGGACATTACCAAGGTCAAAGAAAATTGTGTTTATCATAAAATCGAATTTAGAATTAGAGTGCTAACTATTATTGAAGAATGTATTTTAGTGATATATTTAAAATTTATTCGTTCTCTTCTAGAACGATTTCAGTTACAATTTTTCCAGTTTCAGTATTGGAATTGTTTTTAAGCACAGGACAGTGGTAATTGTTGAGTTTTTCGAGAGCTTCCTCATCTATGAGTTTCAAATGCTTCATTATTGCGACAGCCATGGAATCAGCAGCCTGCTTATTGCCGCTTAATACTTTCATTGCAATTCCAATGTATCTTCCATCTTCGGTTCTAACTCCTATTCCTCGCACGCCTGCGGAACCAATTTTAGAAATTCCTTTACCACTCGTAACAGTAGTAAAATCGGTGTCAAACCTATTTCTTCCAGCAATATGTTTTGGATGCAAGCACATAATGTGAACGATCTTACGTAAATATTCATCCGATCCCTCAACAAGTTTTTTATACATAAGCGCAATGTTTTTTAGCGGCAAAAAGAAAGTTGGTACATTACAGCTATCTATCGCTGTAGGGATTTTATCCTTTTCTGAATAATATTTTATCTTCTCAAAAATTTTTATCTGTACCGGATGATTGGAACTGGTATAATTATTATGTGCAACATCCAATGCTTTAGATAAAGCTATCATACAGGCGTGCTTACCAGAGCAAGTGTTATAAATGGCAGTGGTGCGCCGCCCTTTTAAAATCATCTGTTCGTAACTCAGTCTATCCAGAGGTGGTTGTATACCACAGGCTAGATCATCAATTTTTGCGCCGATTTTATTTAAAATATTTGAAACTGCTTCGATATGATAGGGCTCACCATTATGTGAAGAGCACATGACAGCTATTTCTTCGTCATTGAGATTGAATTTTTCCATAGCTCCAGATTCTAATAGAGGAACAACCTGAAACGGGTTTGCTGTCGATCTGATATAAACAGGATATTCTGAATCTCCTGCAGAAAAAAGTATATCACCTTTTTCATCTACTGCTACAGCATAACCTATGTGAAAATTCTCGACTATAGAGCTTCTATAAAACTTCGTTACCAATATCATAAAATCATTCTCCCTTAATTTTTCTCAACTAGTTCCATTAATTCTCTCAATGCACTTTCAAAACCTGTTAATAAAGATTGTGATAATAGGGCTTTACCCACAGATAGAAATTCTACATCAACAACTTCATTCAATGCAGCAATTATACGTTGGTTTAAATCTCCACCAATAGAAACTCTCAAATTATTCTTTATTGCGATGCGTATTGTATGAGTTATCTTCTCTAAAACAACTAGAAAACCTTTATGGGTTTCTTCTTTTGAGAGTTCATTTGTAGCAATCTCTACCTCATCAACACCCAGCTGATAGGCTTCTTTTAATAGTTTTATCTTTGGTTGGATTCTGAGTGCAAGTCCCAAATCCTGATTATCTAAAATAGTATTAACAAGTACTTTTATGTCTTTTGAGTGAATCTCAAGTGTATTATCTGCAGATTCCGGATTAATAATTGTTATCATATCTGGTTTAATTTGTAAAACTTTTTGAATAGTCTCAGCATCTGCAGAGACTCTTACATTCAGACGACATCCGGTCATTGATCTTAGAGTAGAAATGTCAGTAACCAGATTTACGTTTTTTCTATACGTGAAACTTACTCCAGCTACTCCAATAGATTCCACATAGCTTAGAAGATTCAATGGATTGGTAAGAGGAGCATGTACTAATTCCTCTAAAGAAATAAATGGATCTAAGTTAACTTCGAGATAAGGCATATCTTTTTACTCTATTTAAGAGACAACTTCTGAAGCAAATGAAAATGAAACTTCAGAAAAAAATCCCTGTTCAATCATCTCCTTAAAAGTTTCGAGAGTTTGTAAATTAACGTGTCCAATTGCTATTGCTCTTCCACTTCTTTTTGCAACTTCAATAGCTTTTTTAAATTGCGCCTGAATTTCGCTCTTCTCACGTTTATTATCAAGAAATACTGTGCGTACAGCGGTTGGAATTCCTACCTCTCTTGCGACTTCATAAGCGATACTTCTAGGAGAAGTCAAACTGTCAATAAAATATAATCCTTTTTTTTGCAAACTTTTAGCAACTATTTTCATCAAATCTTCATCAGATGTAGCAAGTGAACCCATGTGATTATTCATACCTATAGCTTCAGGTAATTCCATGTATGCAGAATTAACTCTTTGTTCCACTTCATAACTTCTAAGAGTATGTTTTAACAAATACTGTTCCTCACCAACCGCACAATTTTGGTCTTCCGGTTCCATAGGCATATGTATTATTATCTCTTTGTTATTTTTCTTTCCTTCAGAAGCTGTCCATCGAGAATATCTATGTCCTGGAATAACTGAGAGAGTAATATTCACATTAAGTCTTAGGAACCCCTTAATAACGTCATTATTACTATAGCCGAAATTGTCTATGATAACAACAAGTTTAGGCTTATACTTTAAATTGCCCCGGATCAATTGGAGGTCTGTAAATGCCTTTCCCTTTATAAATGCGATAGACCCGACCGGTTCATTATAGTAATCTACATAGACTATAAAGCCTTTATTCATAGTTAAATTACTAATCTTGCTGATAGATAAACCAGCATGTGTCAATTGGGATTTTATAAATTTTTTTAAAGTTTTATCATTCTCCTTTTTCGGAAATTCGAATGCTATTGAAATTTGACTTTTATCATCTGAATTAATTGTTATTTCTGTTAGACTCTTTTTAACAAGCATCCCTCTTCCTGCATTTTTCAATACCAATTGTCCCTCGTGATGAATAAGACTTTTTGTAGGCAATGCTTTAGGAACAAAGAAGAATAGAATGCTTGAAAAAAGAAGAATGAGAACTATAAAAATTAAGCTCAGCCTTCTTTCGTCTTTTCGGCGATTTGCTACTGTTTTAAAAGGTTTCTTTAAATATCTGATAGTTCTCATAGAATTTTTCAACCGTCGGAAAAATACAAAATCAGAGAGGGAATGTCAAAGCATTCTCTTTACCGAATTAAGGAAATATTTTTATATTCTTGAGCCTAGTATATTTGTTTTATTCAAATTCTATAAAAAAATGTGTTTGTATAGTCCACCAGCCGGTGGATTCAAAATAGTGAGATGGACAGTTCGCTATCACTTAATCCTTCTTATTTTCTTTATCAGCGAAATATGCGCTTGCTAAGTATAAAGTTCTCTTTTCCTCCTTATTAAGAGTATCGTATCCATCCTGATTGATCTTATCCAGGATTAGATTAAGCTCCTCTTTGAAGGTTTCATCTGTATCGTATTTCTTAATGACTTCTTTATCTTTAGACGTTTTCCGCACTCTGCGGATTGGGATTTTAATACTTATGTTTGGAAATTTTGAGCGTACGAAGCTGGATATCTGCCATCTCTTGAGATATACAAACCCGATCAAGAATCCACCTAAATGGGTAAGATGACTGATATTGCTTGTACCAGGAGTAATAGTTGAAAAAAACGTGACTACTGCGATGAAAATCACGAAATATTTTGCTTTTATAGGAATTAGAAAATATAGGTACAGATATCGATTTGGGAACATCAACGCAAATGCTACCAAAATGCCATAAATCGCACCACTTGCACCCACGACTGGAATTGTTGAATTAAGACTGAATAGTAAAGTTATCAACCCGGATCCAATTCCAGTTATGAAGTAATATTTGTAGAATTCTTTCTTACCCCAGTAATTTTCTATCTCCATACCAAACATCCAAAGAACAAACATATTCATTAAAATGTGCCAAAAACCACCATGAATAAAGAGGTATGTTAAGGGCTGCCAGATGAATCCTCTACTCCATACAAATTTCGGAACTATTCCAAACGTTAGAAGAAAAAATTTTTCAACTGGAAGAAGATACATTACAATAAATACAGCAACATTTATAATAATTATATTGCGAACTGCACCTTTAAAGAGTCTGGGGCGAATATTGCCACTACCATATCTTACATTATTACCGTGTCTATGATAAATCATCTAATTGTTCCAATTAATTATTAATGGTTATATTTATGTAGATATACATATTACTTTTCTTCGATATTAAATTCTAAATTTGCAAGTATCTCGAGGCTTTTGAGCTTAACCGGAAAATCCAGATGATAGGAGATGTATGAAACTAAAAAATCGATTACATCTATACTTGGTTTAGCTAGTTGAAATTTTGGCAATCCTGCTTCCAAATCCACTTTTTCTAATATTCTCATATAGTCCAATATTTCATCTCTTAATAACAGGACACGCTCTTGAAAATCGGCGCATCTTCTGCAAATTATTCTTCCGGTGGATGGTTCGTATAGTGCTGATTTCAATGGTTGTTTGCAAACGGAGCATGTGCTAAAGTCAGTTTTATATCCTAACGTTGCAGATATTTTCAATAAAAAATAGATAAATGCTTCTTTTATAAAATCTCTATTGCTGTCCATAAACTTCATAACATTAACCATTAGTAAAAATATCCTTTCGTCTTTCTGATGCCCGTGAATGAATTTATCAATGCATTCCATAACTGCCATAGCGTATGCTGTATCTGTGATTTCTGTCGAATTCTGAAAAAATGTCTGTATGAACTCGATTTTACTTAATGTTTGGATTTCGCGTGTTGGCTTGTGATAGTAAATGACTTCAACATAACTAAGCGGCTCCAGGTAGCCTCGAAATGGACTTTTTAATCTCCTTGCACCTTTTGCGATAACTGATACTTTCCCCTTTTCTTTAGTGTAGAGTTGTACAATACTGCTTGTTTCCTTAAATGGAATACTTTTAAGAACCAGTGCTTCTGTTTTAATAACAGTCATAATCTCGGTAATAGATTACGTCATTACTGCAATGGTTACAAGTGAAAATATTTCTGATTTATCTCAATTTATATCGGATTGGACAATTAAAACTGACTACAAGCTGCAGAAAATTTTTATTTCATAAAAATTACAGGACATGACTTGCTGTTGTTAGTAAGATTTTGCGAAAATAGTGATTTTATCTGCTGGTTTCTTAGTGTAGAAACAGGTACCCTTATCTTTTTGGTCAAAAAGTATACAGCGAATAGTTGCCTTTGTTTCTTGCTGGATTTTAGCTTCCATATCACCGTTTCCCACCCAGAAAGCTTTTACAAAACCACCGTCTTCGATCACTTTTTTGAGATCGTCGTAATTTTCAACAGAAAAAGTATTTTTTTCTCTGAAGTCCAGGGCTTTTTTAAAAAGGTCATTCTGAATAGTTTCCAAAAGTTTTTCTATTGACTCAGCAGCTTTTTCCAAAGAGACAAATTTTCTACCTTTTATATCTCTTCTAACCAAGACAATCTGGTTCTTTTCCAGGTCTCTGGGACCGATTTCAACGCGCAAGGGAACACCCTTCACCTCCCATTGGTTGAATTTCCAGCCTGGTGAAGTCTGTTCGTTATCATCAACTAAGTATCGGATGTTTCTACTTTTTAATTCTCCGCGAAATTTTCCAATGGCTTCCAGAACCTGTGATTTTTCTTTGTCATTTTTCCAAATTGGTATAATGACAATCTGATAGGGCGCAATTTTTGGAGGTAGAATCAATCCTTTATCATCGCCGTGAGTCATTATTACTGCGCCTACAAGTCTTGTACTGACTCCCCAGCTTGTAGCATATACATATTCAATCTTATTTTCGGTGTTTAGAAATGTTACATCGAATGCTCTGGCAAAATTTTGTCCCAGATAGTGTGATGTACCTACCTGAAGAGCTTTCTTATCCCCCATCATTGCCTCTATTGTATATGTTCGCACTGCACCAGCGAATTTCTCTGCATCTGTTTTTCCTCCAACGTGAACTGGCATTGCCATATAATTTTCCGCTAATTGGCGATAGATTTCTATGATTTTTCGAGCTTCTTCCTCAGCTTCGCTGGCGGTTGCATGTGCGGTATGACCTTCTTGCCAGAGAAACTCAGTAGTTCTGAGAAAAAGACGTGTTCTCATTTCCCAGCGTACAATATTTACCCACTGATTGATCAAAATAGGTAAATCACGATAGGAATTAATCCATTTTTTGTACATTGACCAGATTATAGTTTCTGATGTAGGTCTTATATATAATGGCTCTTTAAGCTTTTTCCCACCGACATGAGTAACAACAGCACATTCCGGCGCAAACCCTTTAACGTGCTCAGCCTCTTTTTTAAGGAAACTTTCAGGAATGAACATCGGGAAGTAGGCATTTACATGCCCGCTTTTTTTGAACATTTCATCAGCAATATTTCTGATGTTTTCCCAGAGTGCATAGCCGTAAGGGCGGATCACCATTGTCCCTTTCACCGGACCGTAATCAGCAAGTTCTGCTTTTAAAACCACATCTGTGTACCATTTTGCAAAATCTACACTTTGTTTCGTAACACCTTTAGCCACTATTCAATCCTATATTTTTTGTCATTCTTTGTCAATAAAAGGTAAATGCGCAATTCACAATTCACAATTCACAATTAACTTCCTACTGCCAACTACTTCTTCTTCTCTTTATAACCGATTCTATGAAATGGATTAACGACACTGGTACAAATGTTAAATAAATGAGCTGCTACTCTCTTCAGAAATCTTAAATAAAGCGCTAACGTTACAGCGTCTGAGCCGTTAAGTTTATTTTCCTTTTTGATAAGAGATTCTTTAATCGTAGTACAATCATAAGAAAGTATTTTATACTCAGAAAGGACTTTTCGTGCTAATTCAGTATTTGATTCCGGGAAAGCCTTAATTGTAATATCAAAAAATTCCTTTACCCGATTTTCAATACTAATAACCAGTTTTTCAAAACTTCCGGCACTTAGTTTCTTCTTATGCAAAACAGCAAGGTCTGCAATGTTTTTAGTATAATCGCCTATTCTTTCAATATCAATCACGATGCTTGCAAGTACCAATCCGGCAGTAATTTCAGTTTTATCAAAGAGCATAAGATGTGTTAATACTTTTTTCCGGATATCTCTTTCAGACCTATTGATCTTTTTATCTCTTTTAAAGATATCTATTCTAAGTTCTCCATCGTTACTTTCTCTCAGAGACCTGATAGATTCAAGGAACATCTCTTGATCTTCACGAAGCATTTCTATAGACTCGTTCAGGGTCTCAGATGTAAGGTCCTTTTTTTTCCATATATTTAAAAATTCTCGAAACATAGCTACCTCATTAATGTAATAAATAGAAAGGGAATTAAAAAGAACACTAATATAATATATAGTAAAGGTACAAATTTATACCGCATTGACCAATGTGCAAAAACTGTTGCCATCTTAATAGGTATTTGCCTTAGTGGGAGAAATATTGCTATTCCAAGCAGGTTGAAAAATAGATGACTGAAAGCAATTGTAACGGCATCGGCATTGCCCGTTGCTAAAGAAGCCAAAAAAGCGGTGATTGTTGTACCGATATTTGCACCGAGGTCATACGGAAAGATTTTCTTAAGACTTAACACTCCGGCAGCTGCCAGAGGTACAACAAGAGATGTTGTGATAGAACTACTCTGGATAATGGCTGTGAATAGCATGCCCAAAATCAGTGCTCTTGCAGTTGTTTTAAAAATATATTGGTCAAAAAACAGTTCGATTTTATGAAGAACAAGCAATTTCATGACTTTGACAATGTACCTTAATGCAATAAAAAGCAAAACAAATGCTATAATTATACCTAACCATGGAATGGAAGGAAACAGATGCAAAATTGCTTTTGAAACAGGTTTGAGAATTGCCCCCAAAGGATTTACAATTTTTAATCCTCCAACATTTACAAATAAGCCTGATGCTACCTTTGCAACAACACCTATGATATTGAAAAAATATTGAAGGGGAAATATGACAATTACAGATAATACATTAAAGAAGTCGTGAACAATACTTGCTCCTAATGCTCGCTCAAACTCATCCGTTCTTCTTATGTGTCCCATTGATACGAGGAGGTTTGTGACGCTTGTGCCGATATTAGCTCCCATTACTATTGGTATTGCCAGATAAACGGCCTGGGCAGGATCAGTTCCAAATGCCCCCGCGGCGATTAGTCCAACTACTAATGAGGTTGTAAGAGATGAACTTTGAACAAGACTTGTACAAAATATCCCGACAAATAAACCTATAATCGGATTAGATACGCTCTGCATTATTGATGCGGCAAAATCTCCCCCCATGGCTTTAAAAGAATCACCGATTAATGTTATGCTTAAAAGAAACAGGTAAATTAGACTTAGCAATGTTATTACTTTTATTGTTTCTCTTAAGTATCTCTTATAATCCTGATTCATCCTGAGTTTCCGACTAATCTTAATTTTTAAAGATTTAAAAAGTGTGCGAAATTACAAATTTTTTTATGATTGTCATTGCTTTTTATGCTTAATTGTGATTTCACAACTTTTGTTATTTTATGATAATTAAGGTTGGATATGGGATAATCAAACCTGTTTGTCCCGATAGTCGTAAGGAAAAAACGAGTTTACTTCGGGAATTCCATTTTTTTGATTGGAAATTGTTGCAATTGTATTTATACTTTGTAAATTGCGCGCCGATTAGGAGAAAAGAATGAGTAAAAATTTACTAATAGTTGAATCACCTTCTAAAGCCAGAACAATAAAGAAGTATCTTGGAAGAGATTTTCAGATTCTCGCTTCTGTAGGGCATATCAGAGATTTACCAGTAAAGGAAATTGGTGTTGATATTCAGAGAAATTTTAAGCCGAAATATGTAACAATTAAAGGCAAAACAAGAATTATTCAGCAGTTGCGTACAGCAGCAAAAAACGCATCTTCGGTATATTTAGCCACAGACCCTGACCGTGAAGGAGAAGCTATTGCATGGCATATTGCCAGTGTACTTAAAGTGTCAAATGAAAAAGAGCTGAAGCGTGTTCTTTTTAATGAGATCACAAAAAGCGGTATAAAATATGGGATAGCACATCCCAGAAGAATTGATATAAATCTCGTGAATGCCCAGCAGGCGAGAAGGATACTGGATAGAATCTTTGGTTATCAGGTTAGTCCGTTTCTCTGGAGAATACTCTATAGTGGTCTGAGTGCCGGAAGAGTTCAGACAGTAGCCGTGAGACTTATTTGTGAACGTCAGGAAGAGATTGACAGCTTTATAACGAAAGAATATTGGGAAATTGAGGCTGATCTTAAAACTCCTGGCGATGAAATTTTTACCGCAAAATGTATAAAGATCAATGGGAAAAAGATAAATATACCTGATAATAAATCTATAAAAGAACATATAGATGTTCTGAAGAAATCTGAATTCTTTGTAAAATCAATTACTGTAAAAGAGAAAAAGAAATCCCCTTCACCACCCTTTACGACCAGTACTTTTCAACAAGAAGCGACAAGAAGATTTCGTTTTTCTCCTAAAAAAACAATGCAAATTGCTCAGCAGCTGTATGAGGGAGTTGATATAAACGGAGAGCCTATTGGTCTTATAACATATATGAGAACTGATTCGGTCAGAATATCTACTGAGGCAATAAGTTCTGTTAGAGATCTTATTACTAATCAATATGGTTCAGGATATATTCCATTGAAACCAAAGTATTTCAAAAGCGGGAAACGAAAAGTTCAGGATGCGCATGAGGGGATTCGTCCAACAAGATTTGACCTTTCCCCTGCTCTAATAGCTAAGAATCTTTCCAGTGATCAAAAGAAAGTCTACACGCTTATCTGGAATAGATTTGTCGCCAGTCAGATGTCTTCTGCTATTTATAAACAAATGATAATTGATGTTGGAGCTGATAAATATCTTTTCAGAGCATTGGGAAGCGATTTGATTTTTGACGGCTTCCTGCGAATATGGCGGGAAGGGAAAAAGGAAGAGGAAAAGAAAAAGAAAAGTAATCTTCCTGTGAATATTAAGGAGCAAGATAGACTCACATTGGTCGAATTAAAACCTGAGCAGAAATTTACGGAACCTCTACCTCGTTATACAGAGGGAACCATTATAAAGGAATTAGACAATCTGGGCATTGGTCGACCAAGTACTTATGCGTCAATTGTAACAACAATCGTCCAAAGAAAATATGTTGGACGGGAAAAAGGTACTTTATATCCCACCGATCTTGGAAAAACGGTCAATAGGATTTTGGTGAGTGGAATGTCTGGGATTTTCAATGTGAGATTCACAGCAGAGATGGAAGAACAGCTGGATTATATTGAATCCGGCAGTAAAGATTGGCTAAATGTTGTAAGACAGTTTTATCAGCCTTTCAGAAAATCACTTGATGCAATGGATGCACGCCGGAAGGAAATCAAAGAAAAACTACAGGTAAAAACGGACGAAAAGTGTGAACTTTGCGGTTCACCGATGCTGATAAAGTGGAGTCAAAATGGTCGTTTTCTTGCCTGTTCATCTTTTCCTAAATGCAGAAATACGCGTCCGATACACGGTGAGAAAGTTGTTAGAGAGGGTTCAAAAAAATGTCCCAATTGCGGCAGTCCAATGGTGGTTAGAGAAGGTCGTTACGGTAAATTTTGGGCTTGTACTAAGTATCCTCAATGTAAAAAAACATTACCGTATTCTACTGGTATTCTCTGTCCTGAAACGGATTGTACGGGAGAAATTGTAGAAAAAAGGACAAAGAAAGGTAAAATTTTTTATGGCTGCAGTCGCTATCCTGATTGTAAGTTTGCAACGTGGAATGAGCCCATTAATAAGGAATGTCCAAGCTGTGGTTATCCAATTATAGAAAGAAAGGTAACAAGGAATGGAGGAACAATTATATTTTGTCCCAAATGCAAGACCGAGTTTTCAAATGACGAATAACCACTAACGAAATAAATTACGCTAATGTTTTTTATTCTGTATGGTATGGATTCTCTATTTTACAGAATATAATTTTTTAGGAAATGTTATTTGTAGTTTAAAGAATGTGAAAGAGTATTATTAATTAGCGTGAATTGGCGTCTATTTGCGGTTATTAATTGAGGAGTTTGATGGCGAGGAAGCAAAATAATAAACCAATGGACAAACTGGTTTCTCTATGTAAACGTCGTGGATTTATTTTCCAGTCAAGTGAAATATATGGTGGAATAACGAGTTGCTGGGATTATGGTCCATTAGGAGTTGAGCTTAAACGCAATATTAAAAATATATGGTGGCATGATATAGTTACCAGTCGTGCAAATATTGTCGGAATGGATAGCAGTATCCTTATGCATCCTAAAGTTTGGGAAGCGTCCGGACATGTTGAATGTTTTCATGATCCTTTAATTGATTGTAAGAATTGTAAATATCGCTTCAGGGAAGATAAAGCAGTTCATAGTTTTAAATGTTCATCCTGTCCTTTTAATTTCAAAATAAACAACGGGAAAATTGAAGTAAATAATGAGTTTGAGAAACATTTTGGTGGTGATCTTTTCGCGGGTGAACCTGAAACATATAAAAATTCCGATTGTCCGAACTGTGGTGAAGTAGGTACTGTTAAGCTTGAGAGATTGAATTGCCCGAAATGCGGAAGCCCTGAACTATCTCCTCCAAGGCAATTTAACCTGATGTTTAAAACTCATTTTGGCGCTTCAGAAGAATCGGCTGCAGAGGTCTATCTCCGACCTGAAACAGCACAGGGAATTTTTGTTAATTTCGATAATATTGTTACAACAGCACGCGCTAAATTACCTTTTGGTATCGGGCAGATAGGTAAAGCTTTTCGCAATGAAATTGTTACGGGTAATTTTATCTTCAGGTCACGTGAATTTGAACAGATGGAACTCGAATTTTTTGTGAAATCTGAAGAAAGTGCCAAGTGGTACAAGTACTGGGTTAATGAACGTTTCGATTGGTATAAAAGATTAGGAGTTAGGTCGGATTACCTTAGACTTAGACAGCATGAAAAAGAAGAACTTGCTCATTATGCGAAGTCGTGTACGGATATTGAATACCGATTCCCATTTGGTTGGTCTGAGCTTGAAGGTATCGCTGACAGACAGACTTTTGATCTGGATCAGCACATAAAAGCCAGTGGTAAGAAACTCAGTTATTTCGATTCTATGTCTAATAATCATATTGTTCCAGGTGTGATTGAGAGTTCTGCCGGTGTTGACCGGACAATGTTGACCATTTTAACTGATGCTTATTGGGAAGATGATGAGCATGACCGAGTGGTTCTACGACTCATTCCCAAAGTAGCACCAATAAAAGTTGTTGTTTTACCGTTAGTGAATAGAGATGGTATGCCGGAAATTGCCAGAGCCATTTTTGATGATTTGAGAAAACACATGGCTGCATTTTACGATCAGGGCGGTTCAATTGGACGGCGTTACCGTCGCCAGGACGAAGCCGGAACTCCATTCGGGATCACGGTTGATTCCCAGACCCTTGAGGACGGAACAGTTACCCTTCGAGATAGAGATTCTTTAGAACAGATACGAATTCCCAAAGATAATGCCGTAAAGGTATTACAGGAAAAACTGGCACTTTAAGTTCAAAATTTGTAATTAACTCGAAAAGCGGATACATACATTTCCTTATAAAATTTTTTTATATATTGCTTCTTTGAGTATAACTATTTATAATAGAAGAGTATGGGAAATGTTATGTATGTTAAATAATGTATTTTTTATAAAGAATTAGAGAAGAGTGGATCAATTCTTCATTAATAGTGAATATAAACGAAGTACGTTTATTAAGTAGTTATATGAAATCGTGGAAGAGGTGACAAAACCATGAAGTTGGAAATAAAAAATAGAGAGGATCTTATCAAAATTTTCAAAGCAATTTCTTGGCTGGATTCTCGAAGGTGGAATACGGAAGACAATTATAACTTTGTCAACTTTTTTAGAAGTGATTTAACGAATTATGAGAAAATTCTTACCCATTGGATTTGCTATATAACAGATAGACAAATGCCATTCGAAATTGTTTGGGATAAAGGAGGACATGTCTTTTCTGAGTTAGTTTACGAATATTCAAGAGATGGAATATCTCCACAACAGATACTCAGTAATCATTATGAAAAATACATTGATAAGAAAGGTAAGGAACGATTTAGATTCAAGTCTAAGGACGGGGTTACTTTTGCGTCTAGATATGTTACTGATGATTGTCAAAATATCCTACAAACATTAGAGGTCCTAAATAATCAAAGATATAAAAGGAATATTTTAGTTTTCATTGCTGATATTATACAAAAATACCAAGATAAAAATGATCTTCTGATAAGGGTAACGTGTGGACTACATTTGTTGACCTACCAACTTGAAAATAAGAAAGCAAACTCGAAAAAAATCATTGAGATTCTAAATGACAATGAAAAATTTGAGAAGAAACTCAAACAATTTAAAAGAACTTCTACAAATGGGAAAAAAAGATTATGGTGTTGTGTTAGAGACTACAAAAAGGGGCTGTACCATGAAATATTTAATAACGCTATAAAAGAAATCACTAATAATGATTCAACTAAATTAATCCATGTTTGGAATAAATTACCAATGAATCAAATTGAGTTGCCAGGAGATGTTTGGAATAATAGTCTATTATTTAGAGATAATCTGTTTGTAAATATATTGGATATTAATAACATCCCAAAAACTTGGGGAATGCCAAAAATTATTAGGGAACTTTATAATCAATTAAAAAACAATGAAGAAGTCAAAGATTTTTATCCAGAGCAATTTGATATCACTTTTGATTTTGTCCCAAGAATGTGCAACAAGAAATTATGTAATGTATGTCTTTTTGGTAATAACGGCATTGAGTCTATTTGTATTCCAACAAAAGATAAATATTGCCCTGTAGCCTTATTAAGCTGTGGTTATATTGATAAATGTGAAGGAGAAGGTTGTATTATCAAAAAAGGTACTAGCAAGGGAATATGCAGGGGAGGATTAAGATGAATATGGAGCACCTCGTCCACGACTCTGTGTCGTTATCACTTCGTGATAACTACTTGCCTCGCCTTCGGCTCGGTCATATAACAAGCGGGTATCTGGCTCAGAGAACTGCGTTTACCTCGAACCAAATCCAGCCTTTGGCTGGACTTTAGATACCTGCAGGCCGTTAACCGTAAAAAGATATTGTTTTAGGGTGAGGGAATTACAAATGAAGGATCAATC
>DAOUYY010000117.1 GCA_030665885.1 Fidelibacterota bacterium | reverse complement strand
GATGGAGAGTTATCTATTCTCTCTTTTAGCTGTAACTCCAAACCAATTTTGCTTTGTTTCTCAAGTTCTTTATTCAGAGTTTTGACGTCTTTTAATAATCTCTCAACTTTATCTTCCAATTTATCTCTTGAAACATTTGTGATTTTCTCTAGATTGCTTACAATTTTCTCACTACACCTTGCTTCTAAAATTGCTTTTTCACCTGTAACGGCTTCAATACGACGAATACCTGCAGCTACAGACGATTCAGATATGATTTTAAAATATCCAATATCACCTGTTCTATTTACATGTGTTCCACCACATAATTCTTGTGAATATTCGCCTATTGTAACAACTCTTACAATATCACTATACTTCTCACCAAAGAGAGCCATAGCGCCTGATTTCTTTGCTTCTTCATAATCCTTATTCTGAATGTTAACTCTTATATTTTCTCTAATTTTTTGATTCACTATATCTTCTACTTCTTTTAATTCTTCCGGAGATACTTTTAAATAATGGGTCAGATCGAATCTAAGTCTATCAGGGGACACAAGAGAACCCGACTGATGAACATGATCACCAAGTACTTTTCTCAATGCTGAATGAAGAAGATGTGTAGCAGTATGATTTAATCTAATCTTCTGGCGGCGTTCTTTATCTATTTTAGCGACAACTTCTGGATTATCACTGATTTTTCCATTATCTAATTTTCCAATATGAATGATGAAATTATTAGATTTAAAGGTGTTTTCAACACTTATAGTAAAATCTTTCCCAGTTATTATTCCTGTGTCTCCTACCTGTCCTCCAGATTCAGCATAAAATGGAGTTCTGTCTAGAACAATTTGGATTTCATCTCCATCAATTAGATAACGGAGAATTATTGCATTGGAACTCTCCGATTCATAACCAACGAATTCGGAATCCGTTCCCTCTGTTATTATAATCCATTTATCAATACTATATTTTTTATTAACCTGAAATGATACTCTGGCTCGAGCTCGTTCTCGCTGTTTTTCCATCTCGTTAAAAAAGCCATTTTCGTCAATACTAAATCTTTTCTCCTCAGCTAGAAGAGCAGTAAGATCAAATGGAAACCCATAAGTGTCATAAAGTTTAAAAACATCGGGACCCGGAATTACATTTTTTTTCTTGGCTTTTAATTCTTCAGTAATTGTTGAAAAGAGTTCCAGACCTCTATCAAGAATCCCACTAAAGGATTCTTCTTCAGTTTTAATAACTCTCTCAATATGGATTTTTCTCTCTAATATTTCAGGATAAATATCTCCAAATATCTCAGTCACTGGCTCCACAAGTTGAAACATAAAAGGTTTATGCATATTTAACATCCGACCAAATCGCGCTGCCCTTCTTAAAACTCGCCGGATCACATATCCTCTACCCTCATTTGATGGCATTCCACCATCAGCAATTGAAAAAGAAAGCATCCTTATATGGTCTGCTATTACACGATGCGATATTCCTTTTTCTTGTGTGTAATCAGTACCTGTTATCTCTGAAATTCTTTTAATTAAAGGAGCAAAAAGATCAGTATCATAATTAGACTTTTTCTCCTGTAATGCAGCAACTATTCGTTCAAAACCTGCACCTGTATCAACATGCTTGGATGGTAAATTATGTAAAACGCCTTTTTCATCTCGATCATATTGAATAAAAACCAAATTCCAGAGTTCTATATATTCTGGATCACCAACATTTATATTTCTTGCATCCTGCTTTTCGGGTGAATTACCAATATAGTAATGTATTTCAGAACAAGGACCACAAGGACCGGTATTCCCCATTTCCCAAAAGTTATGCTTTTCACCAAATCTTAAGATCCTTTTCGAGGGAATATCGGCTACCTCTTTCCAAATTTTCGCACTTTCATCATCTTTCCTATAAATAGAGATCCAGAGACGTTCTTTCTGGAATTTCCAGACCTCAGTTAATAGTTCCCAGGCTAATTCTACTGCTTTTTCTTTATAATAATCACCAAATGACCAATTACCTAACATCTCGAAAAAAGTATGATGATATGTATCTTTACCTACTTCCTCAAGATCATTATGTTTTCCGCTGACACGTATACATTTCTGTAAATTAGCAATTCGAGGATATTTTGGATTTTCTTCTCCTAAAAATATTCCTTTAAATTGATTCATTCCTGCATTAGTAAAAAGTAACGTAGGATCATTTTGTGGAATCACAGGCGCACTTTTTACTATTTTGTGATCGTGATTTCTAAAAAACTCAATAAAATCTTCTCTTATTTCTCGAGATGTTTTCATTATACCCCTGAATGAAAATTTTCAAATTTTCTGAAATTTAAATATAAATAAAATTTCAATTAAATAATCCATTTTTCAAGTTGCTAAGTTATTTTTTAGTAACTTGAGAAGCAAGGATTTACCTTTCTATAATGCAATACATTATACTAAGGAGAGGTTAAGCCCTTTCGATATTTTTGACCTTTTTCAAAGGAATTTCTGCTCTAAGAAATCCTGTCCTAATAGATAGCATTTTTGTACAGAGTGGAAATTTATATGATATATTTGGATCAAACCTTCACAAGGTTCTGTTAAAAATCATTAGGATTGAAACTTAAATTTTATTAACAAGTTCTGCTATAAATGAACTCGCGCTTATAGAATTTAGTTCCGAACCTGGCGGTTCGGGGTACGATTTATTTTTCACGAAACTGAGAACGCCCTTAAAAGCTAAACTTTACCTTAAAATACAAATTATCACTTCTATCGAACTGCCCGAAAATAGTATCGCTATCTCCTTCTAAAATATCTACGCCAAAAGTAATTATAAAGCTATCTGAATAGTTCCAATCTACCATAATTCGTGAAAGTGAAGATTTATTATCGATGTTATATAATGTTAAAATCATCGGGAGAACCGTCTCATTGAAGAATCTTCCACGAATTAAAAAAGTCGCAATAGAATTCGCTTCGTTATTAACTATTCCATCTTCATAGTCAAGTATCCTCTCTTGAATTACCTGAACCCCTATATCAATATCACCGGTTAGCTGATAGTCTATTCCTAGCATGCCTTGAATAAACCCTTTTTCTACCAGCATTCCTTCATTTATATATTTCACACCTTCTGTATTAAAAAGTCGCTTGGGGTAATAACCTCCCTCTCCTCGAAAAACAGAGGTCCGAAAAGGTCTTGAAAAGTTTGCACCGTAAAATGTAACCCATGGATGGGATGGAGTAAGTTTTACTCCATTAGGCAAACTGTAATTATCTGCCACTATTTGTTTTAAATATATTGGCTTGTCCTCCCTTACTTTAAGATATATTATTGATAAATCTGTGCCGAGTAAGAAAGTATTAAACCTGAGTCCGTATTCAGCTCTGCGAAGCGAATTTTTTGGAATACTATCTTTCTGATACACTAATGGTATCCTTATCGTAGAAACACTATATTGAGGTGGGGCAGGTATCTCTATAGAATCCGGTCTCTCAAATCCCCAATCTCCTTTAAAATTTATTTTAGTGGGTTTGAATTCAGGAATTACTAATACTTCCAGTGAGTGATTTCCAAAGTATAACTTAGTGTTAAGCATGGTAGTTGCCATACGAATATCATCAAAATCTTGAAGAAGAAAATACGAAAGATCGAGCGGATTGACTATATCATTAATAAAATATCCATCAGCTTTTCCCCAAACTACCTGCTGTTTTCCAATCCTGAAATCAACAAATGAACTGTAGATATCCAGATAAGCTTCTCTTAAGTTCAGAATAGTTATGGCTGAGTCAGCTACGTCATTCAAAATATCAAATGAAGCAAAAGCATAAACATTATCACCCCAGAGCTCAGAATTTAACCGAAGTCTATTACGCAGGAGCATGGCATCATTTGGCTTATCCACTCTAAAAGCACTGTGATTTCTCACAAACCCATGAAATTCAACCTGTGCAAAAAGATCAGCAAAAACAGAGAGATTAATAAATATTAACACAAATATTATTAAAACACCTCCCTTTCTTTGATTCATTTTACCCTGCCCCGCTGTAGTGTTGTTTTTGTAAATACTTGATTTTCTATTTCAATATTATATTTCATATCTTCAACTTCAATCACGGTCTGATGGTTTTTACTAATATTATTCATGTGAAGCTTAAAAGGAGTCCATACGTTATTAACATTCCGAAAATCACTTGCTCTTAATTCTTTAAGGAGTTTTCCTCTCTTATCGTAAAAATCAACTTTGAACACAACCCATTTTTCAGGTATCACCCAACCAATTTTTTTACTGTACATATTATTTTTATCAACAGATATTGATTGAACTTTATAGCAATTGATACCATCAATTTCATCTTGTCCTAAAAGTTCGTGAGTGTCTTCATCTACCTCACGTCCACCCATATCGTCATAAGTGAAATCTGTTCCCATAAAATAGTCGTTCTTACTTTCCCCGGCGATCCGCTTTATTTTCTTTAATGCAGGCAAATAGAGCCAGCGATCATCGTCTTTCTTAATGTCTTCATAGCTCCATAAAAGCAGACCTGTGCCTCGTATATCAGGTGGATATTCGAAGAATATAAGAGTCTTAGTATCAATGCCTTTCTCACCATCGTATGATTTTTCGTATCTCAAAACATCACGTATGCGTGTTTTACCTCTCTTATTGATTAATGTCATTTTGGTTTTAGCATATTGACTTTTTACATCCTGCTGTTCATCAACTTTTATCATTATATCCCTTCCGGTTAACTGCGAATAACCGAACTCAGTGAAAGAAAACAGCAATATTGTAGTAATAAAAAATATTAATACTTTTTTCATTTAAACCTCCAATTCTATATCATCCTTTGGAAGGATTAGTATTTCTCTTTCTTCCCCATGCAGCTATCATAACCGGCGGTGACATTATTAATCCAAGAAAAAATGCCTTTAAGAAATTTTTCTTGAGCTTAAACTCAGCAATACCAGCAACCTGCAGACATATAATTACATAAATCACAATAATAATGCTCAGATTATTCAAACAGAAATTTCCAATACTCAGCCACCATCCAGAATTGTATGTTGGAAGTCCTGATAGCCAATTATATAACTTTATCAATCCCTTTATAATCCAATAAATAATTATTAATAATGCAGGAATGAAGAAAATTCTTGAAAATATTTTATCTCTTTTATCTGTCATTGCTATTCCTCTTTTTACCGAAAATGAAAGCCGGTTTTACAAGTACCAAAAGTGCCGGCATTACCGATAGTGCTCCAAGCAAGCAGCCGGTAATTGAAAATACGACTAAAAACCCGAAAAAATAAATAGGCAAAAAACCAGAAATTGTCAACACTGAAAATCCAACAATAACCGAAAGTGCATTATAGATAATTCCTTTTCCGCTGGTAGTTAAAGTTAGCGTAACTGCCTCTTCTGCGCTGGCACCTTTTTTAACTTCCAGCCTATACCGATATAAGAAGTGAATCGTATAATCAATTCCAACACCTATCATAATACTTGAAAGCATTACTGTCGCCATATTTAAATCAATATGAATGTAGCCCATTAATCCAAATACCATAAGAATTGCACCACTAAGAGGAACAATTGATAACAATCCACCTACGATCGATTTAAAAATTATTGCGCTTACCAAGCAAACAAAAAAGATTGAAAGTATAAGACTTCTAATCTGACCCTTAATTACCAAATCCGACAATACACCGATAAAAGCTGTAACACCGGTAATAGACGGGAAATTTTCTTCACCCAGCTCATTTTCAATGAACACTTTTGCTTCATTATATAATTTAAATGAAGCTACCGAACCGGTTTCATTTACTCTCGCCAATATCTGTGCCTGCTCATAATCATAATCCACAAAATGATCCATATCCTCAGGATTACCTGTTAGAGAATAAAGAAATAGATATTGAGCAACTTCCTCACGAGTTTTGGGAATTACTTTATATTCAGCACTATCGCCATGGAATGCTTTATTCATTAATTTCAGCTGGTCAACTATAGATGATGTTTGAGTTATATTATCTTTTTTATCTAAAAAGTCAGTTAGCCACTCAATTTTCTTCAAAAATTCCGGCGATTTTATATCACCCTTTGCCAGAATCTCCAACTGTGATGAACCACCAAATTCTTTATCTATTACCTCATTCGCCCTACGAATCTCTGATGATTTTCTGAAATAGTAAATTGGATTTGTATCCACATTGATCTTGGTTATCCCTGTCGAAATAACCAGGATGATCAGAGCAACAATCAGTAGGAAACTTAATTTATGCCGCGTGAATAGATTTCCCCACCTGCTTAGAAACCTGTTCATTTTTTCTGATGAATTTCCCGCCGCTAAAAAGACAGGGTAATCCAGTAGTTTTAAAGCTGCCGGTACAAAAGTTAAACTTAAAATAAAAGCTATTGCAATTCCGAAAGAGACTAATAAACCTAATTGCCTTGCCGGTGGGAGAATATGTGATTGAAGACTTAAAAATCCAATCAAAGTAGTTATACCAGCCAAAAACACCGGCGTCTGGAGATGTTGAAGCGTTGATTTGATAATCAGATTTTTAGTTCTATCACTATTCTTCTTATACTCTTCAAAATAATGTGCAACAATGTGAATACTATAATCGTTGGCAATGGCAATCAACATTACGGGCATCATTACTCCAATAAAAGTGAATTTGATCCCGAGCAATGCCATCAATCCGATCATATTGATAATACTCATAATAACAACTATGAATGGCAAAAATGCACCGATCCAACTTCGAAAACAAAAAACTAATAAAAATATCATCAGCACAATTCCGAATGGGAAAAGCATTTTCATATCTGACTGCATTGTATTTGTAATTTCATGACGAGTAAGAGGCATTCCGGCAATATGGATTTGCTCAGGTCCTTCATATCTTTTAGCTATCTTATTAAATAAAAATGATACTTCGTCATCATCATTTCCTCCATTTGTTAATTCCAGAATGGAGACAATAGCAGCCTTTTTGAAATCTTTCGATACAATATTACCATAAAGCATATTATTATCAATAATACGCTCTTTGATTGCTTTTACCTCTTTCGCAGTTTCCGGATAATCATTAAAAAGTTCACCAACTTCAAATCCATCTTCAGTAGCCTTAATATCAACAGCGTTGGTCAACGATATAACTCTATCGACCATTTCGATTTCTTCTATTTCTGATGTTATATCATCAATTTTTTTAAGAGTGTTTTCATTAAAAATATCATCGGAAGAAACTGACATAACTATTAAATCTGAGCCGCCAAATATATCCTCCATTTTATTCATAGAAATAATTATATCAAAATCTGTCGGAAACATGGCTTTAAGATCTGGTTCAATCTCAAGTTTTGGGATATTCCACCCCATTAGCATTGTTATTAAAATGCAGAAAGCAATAATAGTTTTCGGATATTTTAATACAAAATCAATCCAGGATTTCATAAATAATTCTCTGAGTTATGGTTATAATATTAATAGTTTTTATTCCCCAACCTGCTCATAATCACTATTTATCCTCAATTATAGAAAAGTCAAAGGACTTATCCTTTTCCATAAGTCCATTCATCATAAGGTCTATAAACATTTTTATTATATCGGACAACGAATAAGATGAACAAATTAAAAATTCAGGTTGAAAAACGGTTTGGACAATTTGCATAATCAGATTTGCATTGAACTTTAAATCAATATCTTTTCGAATTAATCCCATTCCCTGGGCTATAATGAAAGAATTATAAATTTTGTCAATTACTTCTTCCCTAAATTTCTCAATACTATTCCATACCTTTGGATAGAAAAGCTTTACATCGTACACTAACTCTGAACTCATTTTCGATATATTATTGAAAATC
>DAOUYY010000005.1 GCA_030665885.1 Fidelibacterota bacterium | reverse complement strand
CTTTATAGATAGTCCCCAGATTGTTGTGACTTCACAGTTCAAACAATCCTTGTTACATTTTTCCATAATAGCATAAAGTTCGTCTGCACATTTATAACAAACACTTTCGTAAGGCACCAATGGAGTGAGTTTACCATCTTGTGGTAATGGTTCTTCCTCAACCAGATTAACCCAGCTCTCCCCATATTCCAAATCAAATTCCCTTCCGCACCTTTCACAAACCCATTTTGACTCATTCATTTCTTATCTCCTTCCTATATACTAAAAATTTAGATTTATGTTTGTAATCAAAAGTAATATCTACATCTACTAATCCATTTTTTATCAGATGTGCATTAATAAAGGTTTTGTTTCTCAAGTAGAGATAGCAAAACAGCTCATTCTCTTTGTCGAATTTTATGGTATCAAACTTTAAAAATACTTTCTGGCCACATATCTTCTTCCTTAAAAACTGGGTCGCCTCCGTATTTTTCTCAGGTTTTTCTTTTACCCCTATCAATCTAATTTTCAAGTCATTATCTAAAACTAATACTTCAGGACTGATTATTTCTTTTACAGAATAATAGTCTTCTCTTTCATAATGAGAACTATCTACCCTTGAGCCAAACCTCAATTTTCTTGGGTCAATCTTCTTATCAAACCTAATGGGATCTTTGAAGATATAGGGAAGTTTTTTAATTTCTTCTTCAAAGTCTATGTCTATTTTCCCTTGCTCGATTATTCCAAAAACATCATCTTCAAATAGTGTTCTTTGCTTTAACCCTAACCTCCCTTTTACGACTGGAAGAAAATCCTTGTTTATTTCATATCCAATAGAATTTCTGCCCAATTTTCGTGCTGCCAACGACGTTGTTCCACTTCCAAGGAACGGATCGAGAACTGTATCACCAACAAAACTAAACATCTTAATAAGACGTCTAGGTAATTCCTCGGGGAACATTGCCAGATGTTTATCCTGTTTTTCACCCGGAAATTTCCAGTGTCCTGTGAAGTATTGATTCCATTCTTCCTTGGCTAATTTCGATTGTTCTTTAACTTCGCGACTTACTTTCGGCTGATTGCCATATTTTTTGAAAATCAAGATAAATTCATAATCGAGTTTAAGAATCCCACTTCTTGGATAAGGGAAAGAACCCATTACTGTTGCCCCACCGGTGGTATGACAAGTAGTAACTTTCTGCCAGATAATGGCACCCATATAATCAAAGCCAGTACTCTCACAAAATTTGATTATCTCTGTTCTTATTGGAATAACTTTATATCTTCCATAATAGACAGACCGAGCAAACTGGTCGCCGATGTTAATACACAAACGGCAACCTTTGTGTAAGACCCTATGACACTCATTCCAGACTAAGTTAAGATTGTTGATATACTCTTCATAAGTGTCATTGAAACCTATCTGCTTTCCATTTCCATAATCCTTTAATTGCCAGTACGGAGGAGAGGTAATGATAAGATGAACCGATTCACTATGTATATCTGCCATATTTCTCGAATCGCCAATAAATATTCTATGTAAGGTTTTCATTTTCTTATCTTAAAATTATGAAATATTTTGAGCCACCATTTTACTCAACATTTGAATAACCGCTAATTTTAAAGTGTTCTTATATTGGGACAATTCTTTGTTTTTAGCCATTATAAATCTATTATTTCCTCTTTTAGCCTTTGTTATCTGATGTTTTAACTGCCTAATGTCTTTATAATTTATCCCAAAACTCTGAAATAGCTCTCTTTATGTCAATCCATAAAGATTCAATATTATCTATCAACTCCAACATCTTTTCTCCTTTTAATTGAAAGCCATATCCACTTATAAATCGATGTCTAAAGTTTCTATAGGGATGTAACCTACTTAACATATCCTGGTTAAATACAGGAATTTTCCCTTCAGGAGGATTAAATGACAAAATGAGAAGTTCTTTATGCCAGCTTTCTCCTTTAGGCATAGTCAAGTAGTACTTTTTACTTATTCGCTTTAAAATATTCTCTATTCCGTTATAAAAATTCATTAGATAAGTCCCCATTGCTGGTTCTGTAACCCAATCTTTTTTTTGATAATTAAAATTATGTCTAACTTCGTAAAGCCTTTCTAAGGTTTCTTCAATTGCCTTTTCTTCATCTAACACGTCCTCTTTGAGTTCTTCATACTGAGCTTTCATATATAACCTTCCCTTTAGATAAAATTCTTTTATGAAGATGCTCCCTTATATCATCTAAATCGATTATATCAACCTCATCATCTATAGCCATAGAGACTTTTCCATAATACTTAAAGAAATCTCTATGCTTAATTCCTACTACTGCTATATCAATGTCATGTACAGCTTCAACATCTTCTAGACATGAACCAAACAAAACCACTTTTTCTGCGCCAAATTCTTTACTAATCTCGACGATTTTAGCTAATTCATTTTCAAAAACTTCTTTTTCCATTGTCTTCTCCTGTTTAATATAGCCGTCCAAAATTTCAGATAACATTTGAATAACCACATTGCGTTTCTTTTTTTGATATGGGCGAATATCTTATCCATTGAATTTGTCATAGAATTGAATCCTGCAAAGAATAGCCCTTTAATTTTAAAGTGTTTTTATATTGGGACAATTCTTTGTTTTTAGCCATTATAAACCTATTATTTTCTCTTTGTAAATGTAGTAGAATATTTTAGAATTACAAAACGATTTTAAAGAGTATATAGAGCCGGCTATTCTGATATGCTGGAAACTTATACTTGGTTCAGTATATAAGGGTAATAAAAAATCCGCTGTAAAAGAGTAGCGGACTTATATTGTATGGATTAAAATCTAAGGTTAAACCGATACATAAGTATCTAACTCTTCGGCAATTCTCTTGATGATATTCGTTCTGATACGGTGCGGCATGAAAGCGCTTTTGAATCCGCCGATAATGATCTCTTTGAAGTCCTGAATACCAAGGTTGTAATATTTATGTGCGAGCATATACTCTTTGGTCAGGTTCGTATTGGAAATCAGGCGATTATCTGTGTTTAGTGTTACACGCAATCCATAATCATAGTAGAACTTAAATGGGTGTGATTCGTAATTTTTAACACTTCCGGTGTGTACATTGCTGGTTAGGCAAATTTCGAGAGCAATCCTGTGATCATTAATATAATTGAGAAGGTCGCCATCCTCTTTTAATCGAACCCCGTGTCCGATTCGGTGAGCACCACAGTAATGAACTGCCTGATGAATGGATTCAGGACCGTAATCTTCACCAGCATGGAGTGTTGTGTTAATATTGTTATTGAGAATAAGATAGAATGCTTCTCGATGTTCTTTTGCAGGAAAATTTTCCTCAACTCCTGCCAGATCAAATCCGACTACACCATGATTCTTATAGGCAATAGTGAGTTCAGCAAGCTGATATGAAATTTCTGGAGAGATATTTCTCATACCGCAAATTATAGCACCGGTTTTAATCTTGAAATCTTCTTCCGCTTGTTTTAAGCCTTTTAAAACAGCATCGATAGTTTCCATTGGTGTTAATCCGCGTTCGGTATGTAAGATTGGGGAATAGCGGACTTCGATATAGAGTGTATTCTCTTTTTTTGCATCTTCTGCTAATTCGTAAGCGGCACGTGATAGAGCTTCAGGAGTTTGGAGAACAGAGAGTGGGATTTTAAACATATCGATGTATTCACTGAGTGTGATTTTTTTATCGCCAATCGAAACCATTTTTCTTAGTGTATCTTTATCACGTGTGGGAAGCGCTATTTTATCCTTTTCTGCAATATCAAGAATTGTATCAAGTCTGAGTGAACCGTCTAAATGGCAGTGAAGTTCGGTTTTAGGTAAGGAGCGAATGAATTCTTCAGTTATTTTAATATTTTTTTTCATAAGCAATTAATACTCTATAAATTTTCCTCTTTTCAGCATACTTAAGAATATTCCAAGTCGCTCATAAATTGGTTGAATTTTTTCTCCCAGTTCTTTTTCTAATTCTTCTGCTATTTCGACAGCATTTTTAAAACCATCGATTTTATTCCAGACGGCGCTTCCTGTATCATCGAGATTAATCTTATAAAATGGGTGTTTCATACGTGGGATAAGATGCTTTACTAAAAATGGATTTTTGTATTTCGGTTTTAAAAGAACTACTGTGTCATTTTCTATTGTTTCAGATTTCACGATAGGACGAGGTATCACATCATACATATTCAAACCTGATTCCTTACCCTTTTGTTTTTTACTCATAATTTTTCAGCTGCTAAGAGCACTAAACAGGCTACAAAGGATATAGAGGATATAAGGGGTATAAGGGTTATAGGCTTTCATTTTTCATCCATTTTACTTCCTTGGCATCTTTCCATGCCTTTAGTGTCGTAAAATCCTTATCTCTATTATAGCCTGAAAAAGGTTCAAGAACAGAATCAACCACAGGTGATTTAAATTCCTCGTCAAAAATATCTTTCAACTTTTTTTCATCCTTCTTTCCATTATTTTCTTTATGTCCTCTATTTCCCTTATACCTTTATACCCTTATTCCCTCTATTTTCCTTTTGATTGTGCTTTTATCAATTCGTTATATGGATATTTAATGAGAACGTATCCGAGAACTAAAAAAACAACCAAGCCAAGCCACCAGAATCCCTGGAAATCAACAGGTAATCCAACTAATTGACTGAGATTTATATTTCCAACGACAAGACCAGCCAGAATAATGCCGAGTAAAGCTTCGCCTGCTACAAGTCCGGAAGCAACGAGCAGTCCAGTATTATCAACAATATTTTTATCTTTTTGGTTTTTTATGCGTTTTTTGGAAACTCTGTCAGTAATGTATTTAATCAAACCGCCGACAAAAATTGCGAAAGTTGTACTGAATGGAAGATACATACCAACAGAGATCAGCATTGGAGAAGGTGATCCGATAAGGATTAAAGCGATAGCGAAAAACATTCCGGTAATTACAAGAGGCCATGCCATTTCACCGCCGACAATTCCTTTACTCATCATAGCCATTAATCCTGCTTGGGGAGCTGGTAATGCGTCACTGCCGATTACATTCGCTTCATGAAGAAGCATAATCGGGATAATAAGCACAAGAGCAGCGGCAATCACACCTATCATTCCGCCAACCTGCATTTTCCAGGGTGTACCACCAAGAATATGCCCGACTTTCCAATCCTGCAACATATCACCTGCTACACCAGCCACACAGCAGACAACGGAAGCGACACCCAGTACAGCTGCAATACCAGGATTACCTTTCATTCCGACAAGTACCATTAATAATGCTGCGATAAGGAGTGTTGAAAGTGTTAATCCTGAAATCGGATTGGAAGAGCTGCCAATGATTCCGACAAGATAGCCAGCAACGGCAGCAAAAACGAAACCGGCAATTCCCATAACCACAGCAGCGAGTATTGCAGAACCCCACTGTGCAGTAAAGGAGTGGTATAGGAAAATCATACAAAAAATTAACACACCAATTGCAATTAAGACTAATCCGAATGGTGCATCTTTTTCAGTCCTGGCAATTTTATTTGATTTACTACCTTTACTGGCACGAATATCGGAAAAACCTCTAGCAATACCACCGATAAGACTCTTCCTCATTTTGAAAAGTGTATAAAATGCTCCAACTAACATTCCACCTACAGCAATTGGTTTTACAGTTGAATTGTAGGCAGAGCTTGCTACGTTTATCCAGTTACCTCCAGCCTCTGCAAATGGATGGAGGTTATTATACATCAAAAAAAGTACGATTGGCATTAAAAATAGCCATCCAAAGAGTCCACCTGAGAAAGTGATAGCAGATAGTTTAAATCCAATTATGTATCCTACACCTAAGAATGCAGGAGATGCAGCAGGACTTTGGAGAAGCATCCCTCCCTTTTGAGAGAATTCAGCCTTTTGGACACCTGCTGTTAGAACTTGTGCTTTAGCATTCAGTAGGTTGATTTTAGATAGACCAAATTGTAAAAATCCTCTAACAGAATCCTTTATAATCAGAATACCATTTGGATTTTTGAACAGTTCGATAAAAGCAGCGAGTCCTATTGAACTAAAAACGAATTTAGCACCGGATTGTCTACCTTGACCTGCTTTAACAATTTCAGCACATGCACGGCTTTCCGGGTATGGCAAAGTTGTATCTTCAACCATGGTTTTTCGCAGGATTATAACTAATAAAACACCAAGAATACCGCCAACAAGCATCAGTAGAGTACTTTTGACGTAATCGAATTCGGACCAAACACCGGTCATGATAAATGCAGGTAACGTAAAAATGGCTCCAGCTGCAAGGGCTTCCCCTACAGCACCCGTGGTTCTTGCAATATTTTCTTCAAGAATTGTGCCTTTGAATAGACGTAGAACAGCCATTGAAATTACAGCAGCCGGGAATGTTGCAGCTACTGTCATCCCTGCTTTTAATCCGAGATAAGCATTTGCTGCTCCAAGGATAACTGCAAGAATGACACCAAGGAATAATGCTTTAAAAGTCAATTCCTTCATATTTGTGTCAATGGGTACATATGGTTTGAATTCTTTGTTAGCCAACATTACCTCCTATTTTTTTCCTTGATTAATATTCATCTGCAGCGTCGAAATTTCCCGAAAGTAAATAAAGAAGTCCTAAGAGTCAAGAAAATAGAGAAAAATTTTATAAATTTAATTAATTATTAACTGAGAATAATTCTTGCATTTAATCGTCTAAAAGGAATAAAATTGAATGCTTTTTTATAGCCCTTGTAGTTCAACAGGATAGAATGGAGGATTCCTAATCCTTTGATCTGGGTTCGATTCCCGGCAAGGGTACGATTAATAACAGAAGGAGTATTTAATGCTGAAGCCTAAAAGAAAGATTACAAGAAAAGAAATTAAAAAAGACCCGTTGCTTGAGAAGATTTCTCAAGCTGAAGCAATTATTCGCAAGAAGCCTAAACAGATAAGTTATATAACTATTGGGCTGGTTGTGATTATTGTTTTATCATTTATTATAATTCGCTCTAAGAAAATGGCAAACCGTGAAGCTGCGGGAGAATTAGGTATTGCGGAACTTTCGATCCAGAGAGGGGATTACGATGATGCTATTTTACGGTTGGAGAAACTGGTTGATACATATACAGGTACGAAAAGTGCTGGAATGGCTGAAATGCTTCTTGCTCAAATATATTTGTCTAAATTAGATTATGAAAATGCTGAGGAGCGTTTTCAGAAATATATAAATGATTTTGCGCATGAAGATATGGCTCTTGCTTCTGTATATAACGGTTTGGGGATTTGCTCTGAACATAATGGCAATCACAAAGAGGCAGCAGAGCATTTTGAAAAAGGGGCTGAATTAGCGCCTTTTAAATTTCAGCAACATGAGTGTTTAATAAATGCAGTTCGGAATTTGATAGAAATTAGAGACTTCGAGAGAGCAGAAATTCTGTTGAAAGAAGTTCTGAATAATGAGACTGACTATAAATATAAGAATGTAGCAGAAATGTTATCCGCTGAGATAGAGGTTCTGAAAAGATAAATAGTTTGCAATAATTAATTAATGTTCTTACATTTTGAAGTGGAAAGTGGGTTGACAAACCCACTTTTTTAGTATTGAAAAAAGGGAAATATGGCATCTGAAAAAGACAGGGCAAAAGAAATTGTAGAGAATATTGTAAAAGATTTCGATTGTTATCTGTTGGATTTCTCTCTTAATCTGTATGGAAGCCGAACTTTTATAAAGGTAGTTGCAGAATCTGATATGGAGATAACTATTCAGCAAATTACAGAGATCACAAAAAAGATTAAAAGAAATGAAAAATTTAATGATCTTTTTCCATCCGGTTTCCAATTAGAAGTGACTTCTGCAGGTGTGAATTTCCATTTAAAAGATAAGCGTGATTTTGAGAGAAATAAAGATCGTAAGTTGAAGATATTTTATAATAGACCTGATATAGAATCTCCAGTTGTGGGTAGACTTTTGAAAGTAACAGAAAGTAGTTTATCTATATCTGTATCAGGTGAGCTTAGAAAGATTGATTTAGATGATATCAAATATGGAAAAGTTATATTAGAATGGTGAAGAAATTTAAGGAGACCTTAATTGATAAATCGTGAAATTATTGAAGCATTTTCCCAAATTGCTCGTGAAAAGAATGTTGACAGGAGTGAATTGGGTGAGATTATTGAGAAAGTTTTTATAACGCTTATAGAGAAGAAATACGGAGACACTTCGAATTTTGACATAATTGTCAATATGGATAAGGGTGAAATTGAGATATACCATCAAAAGACTATTGTATCAGAAGTCAATGAACCTTTACATGAAATAAGTCTTGAGGAAGCTCGTAAAGTTGAACCTGATTTGGATATAGGCGACACTTATGTGGAAATCATTGATCCAGTAAGTTTTGATAGAAGATTAATATCTCATGCTAAACAAATATTGAATCAGGATATTCTTCGTGTAGAAAAAAATGTTATTTATGAAGAATATTCAAAGAAGATTGGACAGATAATCATTGGAGATGTCCATCAAATTCGGAGAGATGCTATTTTCATTAATATTGGTAAGGCAGAATTAAAGATGCCACGTAGCGAACAGATTCCAGGAGAGAGGTACAGACGAGGCGAAAGCCTTAAATCTATTATAAAGGATGCAATTATGGGACCCAATGGTCCGGAGGTAATAGTATCGCGTGCTGATCCATCTTTTCTTGTTAAGTTGTTTGAAAATGAGGTTCCCGAAATTTATGACAAAACAATTGAAATAAAGAAAGTCGCAAGACATGCTGGGGATAGAAGTAAGGTTATTGTTGAATCAAATGACAGACGTATAGATGCTGTTGGAGCTTGTGTTGGAATTAAAGGAAGTCGAATTCAGGCTATCGTTAGAGAGCTGAATAATGAAAAGATAGATATCATTAATAATAGCAGTGAACCTGAAATTCTTATTACTAGGGCACTGTCGCCAGCAAAACCTTATATGCTTGAAATAGATGAGGAGAAAAAAAACACCCTTGCCATTTTTGATGATGAAGAAATTTCAGTGGCAATAGGAAAAATGGGTCAGAATATTCGTCTTGCCTCTGAAGTCACAGGATATACTATTGATGCTATTAAGAAGTCTGATTATGAGATAACCGAGTCAGAAACACTTTATTTAGAAGATATAGAAGGATTAACAGAGTATAGCTGGAAGCGGTTTTATAGCGTTGGAATTGATACTGCAGATGAACTATTATCTACTCCAAGAGAAGAACTTCTAAGCATTAAGGGGTTTGGAGAGAAAACTGTTGATAAAATTGTCAATTTAGTGACAGAAGCCGTTGAAAAACACAAAGCTGAAATAGAAATCGCTAAAGAGGCTGCTCAGCTTGAAGCGGCAAGTTCTGAGGAAATCGAGGAGAAAGAAGAGAAAGAGAGTTCCCCCGATGAAGCAGATGACTTTGAATTTTCAGAAGAAGATATCGCTGAAGATTTAGAAGAAGAGTAGAAAGAAGTATATGGGTAACGAAATTAAAATAAAGCAAAAACGTATTTTTGAAATCGCTAAAGAACTGAATATATCCCATATCGAAATTATAAAGTTCTTAAAGAAGGAAAATATTCCTTGTAAAACTTTAATGACTGCAGTTGATGAAGCTGTATATTTAAAAATTCTTGAGGAGTTTGCTGTAGAAAAAGATGTAGTAGAGAGATTTAAAAAAGAAAAAGCTAGAAGAGAAGCAGAATTTACAAGAAAGGCTGAAGAGGAAGCTCGACAATCAGCAGAATTGGAAAGAAAAAAAATTGAAGAAGGAGTCTTTAAGAATGCTATTAGCGTAATTAGTTCAGCTGTTGATGAGGTAATTAAGTATAGTATTGATATCAAATCTCTTTTAATTGAGTCTGTACGTGAATCTGAGGAAACGACGGATGTATTTCCTGAAACTATTGTGAAAAAAGAAAAAGAGATTAAAACTGAACAAAAAGTATCTGAGAAAAAGCGAGAAAAGAAAAAGCAAAAAGAGAAAAGGAAATTTCGTAAAGTTGCAATTTCTGAAATTGAATCTCGACTTGACCAAAAAACCGGCCGTCGACGTGGAGTAACAGAAGGTGAAAAGCAGAAAGGAAAGTGGGGAAAGAAAGAGAGAGTAGTTGATTCTAAAAAGGTCGAAGAGTCAGTTCGCCGAACAATGGCTAAGATTGATGAAAAATCAACTCGCAAGAAGTATAAAAAACAGGAAACACCTGCAGTTAAAGAAAATGAGGTTAAAAAGATAAAGATTAGTGAATTTGCAACTGTCGAAACTCTTGCTTCTATTATGGATGTTGATCCGGCTGACGTAATCCAGAAGTGTATGCAATTAGGTATGTTTGTGACAATTAATCAGCGCCTTGATTTTGATACAATTTCGGTTATAGCAGATGAATTGGGATTCGAGGCTGAGCAGATGGAACAGTTTGGCGAGGAATTATTAAAGATTGAAGAGACTGAAGAAGATTTGAAAAATGCTGTTCCTCGTCCGCCAGTTATTGCAATAATGGGTCATGTTGATCATGGAAAAACATCTCTTCTCGATTATATCCGTAAGGAAAATGTTGTTGCCGGTGAAGCTGGTGGTATTACTCAACATATTGGTGCTTACCAGGTTGAACTAAAGAACAAAAAGAAGATAACATTTCTCGATACACCGGGACATGAGGCATTTACTGCAATGCGTGCACGTGGTGCCCAAGTAACAGATATAGTCGTTTTGATCGTTGCGGCTGATGATGGTGTTATGCCTAGAACTATTGAAGCAATAAATCATTCAAAGGCTGCCAATGTACCTTTGGTTGTGGCAATCAATAAAATTGATAAGCCTGAAGCTGATGTTGAAAAAGTTAAAAGAGGGTTGTCTGATCAGGGTGTTTTGGTTGAAAGCTGGGGTGGAAAGGTTCAAACTGTAGAAATTTCTGCAAAGACTGGCCAAGGTATTGATCACCTTTTAGATTTACTCCTGTTAGAAGCTGAAATGCTTGAATTGAAGGCAAATACCGATACGTATGCTCAGGGTACGATTATTGAGTCGAGAGTAGATAGACGTCATGGTCCTGTTGCAACAGTTCTTATACAAAAAGGTACTCTTAAGGTTGGAAATCCATTTGTTTGTGGAGCATCTTGCGGGCGTGTTCGCGCTTTGTTTGATGAACGGGGGAAAAAAACAAAAACTGTTAAACCTTCAGATCCTGTCGTTGTGGTTGGATTCGATATTCTCCCCAGTTTAGCTGGTATTTTTTCTGTGGTTGCGGAAGCAAGTAAAGCAAAAAGGATTGCCGGTGAGAGGCAGAGAATACAACGAGAACAACAACATAGGCAAATAAAAGAGTGGACTTTAGATGCAATTTCTGCACAAATAGCCGAAGGTAAAATAAAACAATTAAATATGATTCTCAAATGTGATGTTGATGGGTCGGTCGAAGCTATTAGTGAAACACTTACTAAAATTGGTAATGAAGAAGTAGCGATTAGTGTAATACATAAGGCTGCAGGTCAGGTTTCAGAAAGTGATGTTCTTTTAGCTAAAGCCTCGACCGCTGTAATAGTAGGATTTAATGTTGCTGTCAATCCTAAAGTAAGAGATCTGGCAAAGAAGGAAAATATAGAGATAAGGCGTTATAGCGTTATTTATGAATTAGTTGATGATATGACGCTGGCTCTTGAGGGTCTTCTAACGCCTGATAGTATAGAAGAACACTTAGGTGAAGCTGAGGTAAGAGAAGTTTTTAAAATTCCACATGTAGGCTTTATAGCAGGCTGCTATGTCGTAGAAGGAATGGTTATACGGAATGCGATAGCACGATTAAAGCGGGAGGATGATATCATTTGTGAAGGGCCGCTTACTTCACTTAAACGATTTAAAGATGATGTAAAAGAGGTCCAGGAGGGTTTTGAGTGCGGAATTGCTATTGAGGGTTTTGATAAATACAAACAGGGCGATCGAATTGAAATTTTTGAATTGAAATCTGTTAAAAGGACTCTTTCATAGAAAGTTGCATCCCCAGTTTTAGATATGACTATCGGGTTTTTACAGTTAGAATTGATGTTGCCGGACACTAAATCATTAAAAGATAAACGTTCTATAATAAGCCGGATTAAAAATCAAATTAAAAACAGGTTTAATGTCTCAATTGCTGAAATTGGCTATGGTGATAAATGGGGTAGATCATTGGTTGGTATTACAACTATAAGCAATGACAGCAAAATAGTGCATAATACCTTAAGAAAAATTGAAGAATTTATTGAATCAAACTTCAATGTTCAGGTTACCGGTCGAAAGGTAGAATTACTTTAATGTTTAATTATCGAAATCGACGCGTTTCTGATGGAATCAAAAGAATCATTGGAGAGATTTTTATAAAAGATATGCCAAGTAACGAATTTGGGCTTGTTACTGTCACAAATGTGAAGTGTACCACCGATTTAAGAGAGGCGAAGATTTATTTAAGTATTTATAATCAAGACCCTGAATTAAGAATCAAAAGTCTTCGAAGAATAAAGAATAAAGCGTCGTATATTCGTGGATTGCTAGGGAGAAGGATATCTTTAAAATATGTACCCAAACTGATATTTTTTGAGGACGATTCTCAAGAATATGCTGAAAATATTGAAAGGTTAATTCAATCTTTGCATAAAGGGGATAAGATAGATTAATATAATCTTGATTCAATGTTTAACTTGTTTTCGACAATTGTATAAAAGTGGAATCTGCAATTTATTATACTAAGCCCTTTGAAGAAGAGAAAGATGAAAATTGAAAGCTGGAATGACAGAATCTTAAATATATACAAAACTGCCGGAATTACTTCTTATGATGTTGTACGTAAAGTGAAAAAGATTACGGAATTTAAAAAAGTTGGACATGGTGGCACACTTGACCCGTTTGCTGAAGGTGTTCTGCTAATATTGATCGGTAAAGCAACAAAAAGAATGACAGAGATTTTAAAATATTCTAAATCCTATGAGGCAACTTTAAGATTAGGTGAATCAACTCCAACTGGTGACAACACTTCTGAGGTTACTAGAATATTAGAAGTTTCTGATTTTACTCAATTGGATTTGAATAAGGTGGGAAAAAGATTTCTTGGCGAAATTGAGCAGGTTCCTCCTCAATATTCAGCAAAAAAAATAAATGGTAAGCCAGCTTACAAATTTGCGAGAAAAGGTATAAAAGTTTTGCTCACTCCGGTTTTCGTTCATATTGATGAGCTCAAATTGACCTTTGTTAATTCTCATACAATTAAAATTTTCACCACTTGTTCCAGTGGAACATATATTCGAGTACTTGGAGAGGATATAGCAAGAGCACTTGGAACAATTGGACATCTCACTTCTCTTAAACGAACTCGCATAGGAAACTATAGTGCTGAAAATTCGATACCTCTTGACAAATTGAGTGAATTCTTTTGTAGCTGTTGATTAGCGATTGTATAGAACACTCGGTTTTTAAAAATGGCTGATATTTGGATTTAGAAAAATTATATAGGTTAGCATCAATCTCTATTATGATGGAAAAAGTTTCATAGGGGAAAAGGAAAGTTTTCAATCAACTATCCTAAATCGGAAATTTTGTTATGCAGGTCTATTTTGGTGTTGATACGTTACCAAAACATTTTAAAGGAGCAGTAGCCACTCTTGGAGTTTTTGATGGATTGCATCTCGCTCACATGGAGATTATTAATAGAGTTATTAGAAGAGCACATAGAAAAAAGACATATTCAATGCTAATTACTTTTGATCCACATCCTCGAAAGGTGTTAAATAATTCGGATGATTTTTCTTTACCGATTTTAACCACACCGAAAGAAAAGATGAAATTACTAAGCGATACAGCTCTAAATGCTACCCTTTTTTTAGTAGTAGATAAAAAGTTTTTGGATATGTCAGATGAGGTCTTTTTACGAAATATTTTAGTCGATCAGCTTGGTGTTAAGGAACTAATTGTTGGATATGATTATCACTTTGGTAAGAATCGCAGGGGTAATCCTGATCTATTGAAAGAGAAGGAAAAAGAATTTGGTTTTATAACACAGGTTGTTCCATTGCTTAAAATCGAAAATGAACTGGTTAGTTCATCACTAATTCGAGAATTACTTCTTAAAGGAAATGTTGAAAAAGCGTGTAAATTACTTGGTAGACCTTATAGTTTTATGGGGCATATTGTAAGGGGGTCTGGGCGTGGTAAAGAACTCGGATTTCCGACTGCAAATGTTAAATTAAACAATCTTGAAAAACTTATTCCTGCAAATGGGGTTTATTTTACGAATGTGTTTATTAAAGGAGTTTCACATTATGGAATTTGTAATATCGGAGTCAGGATGACGTTTAATGAATCAGATTTGGTGATAGAAGTTCATATTGTAGATTCTCTAAAGAAGAATCTTTATGGAAGTGAAATAGAAGTACAATTTTTAGAAAGGTTAAGGGACGAAATCAAATTTAAATCGGAGAAAGAATTAATACAGCAAATGTGTCTTGATAAACAAAATTGTTTAAGTAAGGTAAAAGAGTACAAAATATTAAATGGAGGATAAACTGAATGGCTATATCAAAAGTTTTAAAGAAGGAACTCATTGAAAAGTTTGGTAAAAATTCCCAGGATACAGGATCTGTTCAAACACAGATTGCGATTTTAACTAACAGAATCAAAGAATTAACAAAACATTTTGATGAACACCCGAAAGATCATAGCTCACGTCGTGGCTTATTGAAGTTAGTTAGTAAGAGAAGGGCTTTACTTGATTACTTAAAAAAGAGGAATTTTGATGCCTATAAAAAATTAATCACTGAATTAAATATTAGGAAATAAAAAAGATTAGGAGATATAATTGATTAAAAAAACAATGACCCTCGGAGGTCGAGAATTTAGTATTGAAACCGGCAGAATGGCGAAACAAGCGTTTGGTTCTGTTGTTATTCAATATGGTGATACAATGGTTCTTGTGACAGCTACTTCCAATTTCCTGAAGGAAACAGATCTAGATTTTTTACCATTGCAATGTGAGTACCGGGAAAAAACTTATGCAGCTGGTAAAATTCCTGGTGGATTTTTCAAACGAGAAGGAAGACCATCAGAAAAGGAGGTATTGAGTTCCCGTCTTATAGACAGACCAATTCGTCCTTTGTTTCCAGAAGGTTTTTTCTGTAATACTCAAATAATTGCAAATTTGATTTCAAGTGATAAGGTAAATCCCGGAGATGTTTTGGCAATTACTGGGGCATCAGCTGCACTATCGATTTCTGAGATTCCGTTTGATGGTCCAATTGCTGGTGTACGTGTTGGAAGAATTAATAGTGAATTTATATTAAATCCCACTATCGAGCAGTTAGAAAAAACAGAGCTTGAAATTGTGGTTGCTGGAAGTGAGGATTCCGTGGTAATGGTGGAAGGAGAGTCGAAAGAAATCCCTGAAGATGTGTTAGTTGATGCCATTAAATTTGGTCATGAAGCAATTATCAAATTAGTCAATTTTCAGAAGGAATTTATTGCTGGGATCAATCCTATTAAATATGAATTTGTGCCAGCAGAAGTTCCCGACGGTTTAAAAGAGACTGTTAGTTTTAAAACGAAGGACCTTTTACCTGAATGGCGGAAACTGGCCAAAGTTTTAAAAAAGACTCGTGCTAATAGCATAGCTAAGTTTATTAAGGATTTAAGTGAAGAACTTTCTGAAGAATATCCTGATCAGGAGAAATTTATTGCAAAATATGTTGATGAATTGATAAAGCAGGATATGCGAGATACTATTGTTGAAACGAACACTCGTATTGATGGGAGGGGATTGACAGATATTCGCCAGATAACTTGCGAGGTTGGTGTTTTACCTCGTGCTCATGGTTCGGCGCTATTTACTCGTGGTGAAACTCAGAGTCTTGGATCAGTTACACTTGGAACTAAGTTAGACGAGCAAGTTATAGATGATGTTGATCAGGAAGAATATAAAAAGAAGTTTATGCTTCACTACAATTTTCCCCCTTTTAGTGTTGGTGAAGTTCGTCCGATTCGTGGTACTGGCAGAAGAGAAATTGGGCACGGAAATCTTGCTGAAAGAGCGTTAAAAACACAAATTTCAACTGAAGAAGATTTTCCGTATACAATTAGGATTGTTTCCGACATTCTTGAATCAAACGGTTCTTCTTCAATGGCTTCCGTTTGTGCCGGTTCATTATCCATGATGGATGCAGGTATTCCAGTGAAAAAAACGGTTGCCGGAATTGCAATGGGGCTAATTAATGAGGGTGATCAAACCTTTATACTTACAGATATTCTTGGAGCCGAAGATCATTACGGTGATATGGATTTCAAAGTTACCGGGACAAGGGATGGTATTACAGCAATACAGATGGATATAAAAATAAAAGGTCTTTCAACTGATATATTGCATCAGGCTCTTGAACAAGCAAAAGAAGGACGGTTGAAGATTATTGATATTATGGAAGAGACTATCAAAAAGCCAAGACCTGAAATATCCAGCTATGCCCCGAAAATGATTACAATGAAAGTTGACACTGAATTAATTGGCGAAATTATTGGACCGGGGGGAAAAATTATCCGTGCTATACAGACTGAAACCGGCTCAAAAGTTGAAATTTCTGATGACGGAACAGTTTTTATCTCAGGACCGGATGCTGAATCAGGAGAAAAAGCAAGACAGCTTATTGAAAACATTACTACTCAACCTGAGGAAGGGAAAGTATACAAAAATTGTGCAGTAAAACGCCTAGAGTCTTATGGAGCTTTTATAGAGTTTCTTCCAGGTAAAGAAGGTCTGATGCATATATCTGAGGCTGCCTGGGGACGTACCGCTGATATTAACGATGTATTGAAATTGGGTGATAAAGTTGATGTTAAATTGAAGAAAATCGCCGGTCCGGGACGTTTTGAACTTTCTATGAAAGAGTTATTAGAAAAACCCCAGGGTTACGTTGAAGGAAGAAAGTCGAGTTATCAAAAGTCAGGAAATAATCGTTCAAGAGATTCACGTTATCCACGGAGGAATCGGGATAAGTACTAAAATATGACAATAGAAAAAATTCAAAAAACAAATCTTTCCAATGGAATTAGAGTTGTTTCTGAATACGTGGATTTTGTTCATTCAGCTGCATTGGGGGTTTGGATTTTAGCTGGTTCTCAAAATGAAACTGAGGAGACAAATGGTATAGCTCATCTTCTTGAACACATGGCTTTTAAGGGAACGACGAATAGAACTGCTTTCCAAATTGCGCATACTGTAGAATCACTGGGCGGTATTTTAAATGCTTTTACAAGTAAAGACCTGACCTGTTATTATACTCGGCTTATGGCGGAATATCTTGATACAGGTGTAAATGTTCTATCTGATTTAGTTCTTAATTCACTATTTAAGAATGAAGAGCTTGAAAAAGAGAAAGGCGTAATAACTGAAGAAATAAAAGAAATTGAGGATACACCGAGTGATATCATTCATGACTATTTTACTCAAGAACTTTATCCTGATCATCCTTTAGGTAGACCTATTCAGGGCACTGTTGAAAATATTAAATCAATCCGTATTGATCAGATCAAGAATTTTGTTAAGACTTACTATACAGCAGATAGACTGGTTGTTGTTGCTTCTGGAAAAGTAGAACATGACTACTTGGTAGAACTTGTAAATAAATACATGAGCGATATTCACGTTGGAAATAGTAAAATAGCAGTACCGGACTTACTTCCAATCAGGGAATATAGGAAAGTATATAGTAAGCCGATAAGCCAATCGCATATTATGATTGGAAGAAGAATTTTTCCACAGAGTGATTTCAGGCGATATCATCTTGCACTTTTGAATGTTATATTAAGCGGAGGTATGAGTTCTCGTCTTTTTCATAATATCAGAGAAAAGTATGGCTTTGTTTATGCTATCTACTCCTTTGCTGATTTCTGTTCTGATGAAGGTCTTTTCGGATTTTATGCCGGAGTCGATTCTAAAAGAATGGAAAAGGTAAAGTCAATGATTTATAAAGAGTTGAGAAAACTTGCCAACGAGCCAGTTTCTGAAGAGGAATTAAAAAAAGCTAAACAGCAATTTAAAGGTGGATTGGTTCTTTCATTAGAAAGTATGCAAGCAAGGATGATCCGTTTTGCGAGGATGGAAATTCTCGAGAAGAAACTTTTAACAATTGATGAATTGTTGAGAATTCTTGAGAATATTTCCAGTTTAGATTTACAAAGTTTGGCAAAATATCTTTATGATAAAGACTCTTTTATTGAGACAATTATAAAGCCTCAGAATGATTCACCGTAAATTTAAAAAAACGATGATATTAGTGTCTGAAGATCAAATAATGAAAAGAGCTGTACTTTTGTAGAGGACATCAGTGAAGAGTCATTTATTTCTATTCCTAATTTATCGATTTTATATTTATCCGGTAGTAATCTCTTTAAACCATTTTGGGATTTAAGTTAATAATTCTTAATATCTTTGTGTTAGATGTATTGTTATTAATAAATAATTTTTATAGGTAAAAGTTATGTTAAAAATTATTCCTGCAGAAAGAACAAAGAAGGTTATATATGCTATTAGAGATATTGTAGTCAAAGCTAAGAAACTTGAAGAACGAGGAAAAAAAATCCTGTATCTAAATATTGGAGACCCTCCGGTTTATGATTTTGAAACTCCCATTGAATTACGGAAAATTGTTGCAGAAAAAATTATGGCATCAAACACAAACGCTGACCTGAACGTTTCAACTTATTGTGATTCATTAGGGGTTTTAGAGGCAAAAGAGGCAGTAGCCAGAGATGCCAGAGAAAGAAAGCATATTAAGAATATTACATCAGATGATGTTGTAATGACTACTGGAGCATCTGAATCAATTACTATTGCAATTTCAGCATTAGTCAATCCCGGAGATAATATTATGGTACCTTGTCCGGGTTATCCGCTATATAGCAGTCAGATTCCTGTGTATCATGGTGAGTTAAATCAATACTATTTAAATGAGGATAATGGATGGCAGATTGACTTTGAGGAATTGGAAAATAGAGTGAACGAAAAAACAAAGGCAGTTGTCATTATAAATCCAAATAACCCTACAGGTGCAAACAACAACAAGGAAAGTATTCTTAATATAATCAGATTTGCAAAGAGACATAACTTGGTAATATTTACTGATGAGATTTATGATAAACTTTTGTATGATAACCGTAAACATATTTCGGTTGCATCTTTAGCGGAAGACGTTCCAGTTATTACTTTTGGTGGTTTAAGTAAAAATTACATCATGCCAGGCTGGAGAGTAGGATGGGCAATATTTCATGATCCACAAAAAAATATGGTTGATTATAGAGAAGCTATAAATAAAATGCTCCGTGCAAGGCTCTGTGCCCCTCATCCTCAGCAATATATGGTTAAACCTGCTTTGGATGGTGATGATGGGCATTTGAACGAAATTATTCCAAGGTTACAGAAAAGAAGGGATATTACATACGAAATGCTTAATAAAATCCCTGGTATTTCATGTGTGAAACCCGAAGGTGCTTTTTACGCATTTCCAAATGTTCAGTTGCCATCAGGTGTAGATGATGAGGAGTATGTTATTGAACTTCTTGAAGAGACGGGTGTATTAGTTGTATATGGCAAAGGTTTTGGACAGAAGCCTGGAACTGGGCATTTCAGAATTGTATTTTTACCCGACGATGATACACTAATTAAGTCCTATGATTTAATAGCAGAATTCACAGCAAAGTTTTACAAGAAACACAATTTTTCCCCACAATAGCTATCAATGATGGAGAATATAAAATATAGCTTAAACAAAAAATATAAGAGTTATTATTATTGCTAATAATGTTATCAAAAGAAATCATGTACTCGTTTATCATAAGGTTGATAATAAATTTGAACTTGGTTTAACTCGTGTAACACCTTCTCAGTTTAATAGGCAAATTTGTCATTTAATTAGTCATGGTTATAAGCTTGTTACTCTGACTGATCTGTTTTTCAGATGTAGTGATGATCCATCGGCTATTGCAATTACCTTTGATGATGGATACGAGGATATCTTTGATTACGCTTTTCCAATTTTGCAAAAATATAATGTACCTGCAACAATATTTTTAATTTCATCATATATAGGGAAATTAAATGAATGGGATGCTAATTTAGGCTGGATTCATTTCAAACACCTTGATAAGGAAGAAATTACTGAACTTATTCAGGCAGGTTGGGAAATTGGTTCCCACGGAGTAAATCATAAGAACTTAAAAGGGCTTTCAAAAAGAGAAATAGAAAGTGAAATTGGGGAATCAAAAAAGTATCTTGAAAATCAATTCAATACTAAAGTATCGTTCTATGCTTCACCTTTCGGTAAGATTAACTTAAACATTCTCGAAATAGCCCTTAATAAAGGCTACAAGGGAGTATGTGGATTTTATTCTTTCAAACGCTATAGAACTACATTGCAGATATTTGAAATACCCAGACTGGCAGTATATTCTACAGATTCTATAAAGTCAATTGATAGGAAATTGTCAACAGGTTTGAGATTAAAAATTGAGATATTTAAACAGAGTATTACAAATTTTTGTTCAAACGCTACAATTTTAGTTAATTCTTTAAGATAGGTTAAAAATTGCTTGACATATCAGATTTCCCTGTTTATACTATTAAAGTAAAGGTTTAAGTGATTTCTAAGACGGGTTATTAAATGGGAAAGTCTATTAAGAAACTTTATTATTCTATCGGTGAAGTAAGTGAAATGACCGGTTTAAAACAGTATGTGCTACGATATTGGGAATCAGAATTTTCTTGTCTTTCGCCTTCAAAAAACCGTGCAGGTAATCGAATTTATCGAGAAAAGGATATTCAATACATTCGGTATATAAAATATCTGCTTTACGATAAAAAATTTACTATTGGGGGTGCAAAACAGAGACTAAAGAAAGTCAAACCTGATGATTTGCAACAATTTAGCGGGAGTGGAAAGTTAAACTATCTGGATAATAATGAAGGAGATAGTGCCCATCTTATAAAAGTGATTGAGGAAATAAAGAAGGGCTTAAAAGAGATTTTGGAATTGTTAAATAGTTAAAAATAGACAATGCTTTTTTGTATATGATTCTCCTTATAAATTTTGAATTATTAAAGTGTTTGAATATCGGAGCGTGGCGCAGTCCGGATAGCGCACCTGAATGGGGTTCAGGGGGTCGTGAGTTCAAATCTCACCGCTCCGACAAAATACATTTTAATTAAATACTCAAAGTTTGGAGTTATTAACTACCATTAAAAATTGTTATTAAATAATGGATGTTAGAAAGAATTTTTGCTATTCCGGACTTAATTTAAAACTATTTTATTGGTTATTAATTGTGTAATAGTGATACTTTCCAGATATATACGACTTGGATCGTAACGATTCTGAATTTTGGTAAAATTGGGAAGTATCAATTTAGTATAAATGAGACTTGTAATAGAGTGAGTAATTATAATGGGAGTGATAATGTCTCTTTTCATTAAATACTACCCTAAATTTTATAAAAGAAAAGATTTTATAGATAATTTACTAAAGATTAAGGAAGCTGGATTCGATGGCGTATTTTTCCCATCCATGATACCAGAAGGTTTATCAGCAACAGGTTCAAATAGGATTGAATTCTTTCCTGTTTCGAGGATGGTCGAGTTGGCAAAAGGAATTGGATTAAAGACAGGTGTTATTCTACAATGGTTTCATAGTTCTAAACTCTGGTCGGTTAATACTTTTTCTCCTCCGGTAAGTTTTTCTGGTGTGTCTTATAATCCAGATTCTTGGTATCACCCTGTATGTCCTAATAACCCTTTGGGTTTAGAATATTGTAATAAATTATTGAGAAAGATGTCTAAAATAACACAGCCTGACTATTTCTATCTTATTTTTTTTCGGTTTCCTTTTTTTTGGGAAAAGGAAGAGCTTGATGTTCAAAATAGAATACCGCCTTTCTGCTATTGTCCTTTTTGCCTTGCTGAATTTTCTTCTGTTGTTGGAGAAATTATTAACTCTACATCGAAGATTATTGAGATGATGCCTGAATGGTTGGAATGGCGTACCGTAACAATTATGAACTTATTAATAGAGGCAAAGGAGGTTTTAGCAAGAAAATCAAGAGTAATAGTTTCACTCCCGCCACTATCTTTAATTGATCTTCCATTTACTACTGGTCAACTACCACTAGCATTTACAGACGAAGGATGTTTGGTTTCTCCTCTTTTACATCACATCAGTAGAAGGAAAAATTTGTTGTGGGTCGAAGATATACTAGATCAATATAGAATTGATGTAAAAACGAATAAGATGTTTCCAAGTTTTGAGGTTGCAAATAAAAAAGAATTTGAAAAAATACTTGAGTTGGGCAACCATTTTGCTGGCATAATTTTTTCACATTGGGAAACTTTTAATAATCTTGGAACAGGTTAGATTTACTGACACTGTCGTAAAGTTATTACTTTAATTCTAATGTGTGTTAAGTAGAATACCCCAAAAGTTCTATAGTAGGAAAGTTTCTTAGTCATATTTTCTCTTTGCGTGACATTTTATGACCGATCTTCAGTTTATTATTCAATTTTTTAATAAAATTTATGGCATTTTAGTATAGAGAGCCTTATATTTTATTCAGATAGTTTGACTTTGGGTAGTGCCGTTTCGTAAATATTTGCTTGAATCTTTGTTATTGTGCAAATGAAAAGAGTTATACATATAGTTTCATTTCATCAACTTATTCGTGGAGATCCCTATAAAAAGGGAAATGTGTATTTTGATGCAATTGATAAAGTCCTAACTACTTTAAGTAAGAATCCACATTATAAAGCTTTACATCTAGGTGCCCAGTCAAAATTAATTGAAGATTATCTCAAAACAAATCCCGATAAGAGAGAGAAGGTAATAAAATATATAAGAGAAGGTAAACTATTTATTGGACCGTGGTACGTATTACCAAATGAGCTTATAGCTAGCGGAGAGACGCTGATTCGAAATTTGCTTTTGGGGCATCAAGTTTGTCGGGATCTTGGTGGTGTAATGAAGATTGGTTATTTAACATTAGCTTGCGGGTTGAATTCTCAAATACCTCAGATTTTTTCAGGGTTTAACATAGATACCATTCTTTTTCCTTATCTCAATAATATTAAGAAATTGAGGACATCTGAATTTATTTGGGAAGGTTCAGATAATACTCAGGTTTTATCGACAGGATTTTACGGAATAGGGAATGATGGAAATCATTATGATGAAGAGAAACAGCCTGAAATTAGTTTGGTTCAAAAAGATTTATTATTCTCTGGTTTGCAATCAAATTTCATTTTAAAGGATGTTGAATCTGCTATTTATTTTGATAAGGATAGGACGGAAATTTTTTCATCACCACATGTTTTATTAGTTGAAATAGATAGTTATAATAATTTACCTGAAGAAATACTTGATAAGGTAAAAAATGTCGGTGGTCTTATTCCGGATGAAGTCAATCACAGTAGTCTTTACGACTATGTTCGGGAGTTAAAAGACTCGGTTGATTTCACAAGATTGAATATTGTTAAGAGGGAATTTAATAATTGTATGTCCAATGATTCTTCCTTATTGCGAAACGGGTATTCACTATCATATTTTCAAGACATAAAACAAAAAAGTTTTGAAGCTGAAGTATGGATAAGATTCTTTACTGAACCATGGAGCATAGTTGCTGACCATTTAGGTAATTCTGAGGACAAATTGTCCATAAAAGAGGCATGGATATCACTTATTCATGGTCAATCTTTAGGTGTTTTTAGTAATGGCAAATGCAATCAGGCTTATAATGATATTCGCAATAATTTTCAAACATCAATTGAGTTATCGAAGGATATTTTTAATAAATCTACTAATTACATTTTGAATAATATAAACCTTAGAGATTTCCCTGATGATGGGATTTATTTTGTGGTGTTAAATGTGCTTCCGTTTAATCGTTCTGAAATTCTGGAATTGCTATTGGATATCCCCTTGGAAATTGATTGTGATGAAATTGCGATCAAGGATTTATCTGGAAAAGAATTACATTTGCAGATTATTAGTAGAGAAGAAATTGGGCAAGTTTTCAAGCATAGCCCGTATATTCCATTTAAGCATTACAGATGTCTTATTGAACTGAGAAATCTACCGGCAATGGGATATAAGACTTTTCAGGTTGTCCCAACTAGATCACCGAAAAAAAGCAAAAGAAAATTTTTAAGTCCAACTTCTCATTCATTAGAAAATGATTATCTTAAAGTCGATATAAATGGAAATGGGACTTTCAATGTTTTTTCAAAAGAGACGGGATCTTTGTATTCTGGATTAGGCTATTTTTTAGATGAAGGTGATTTGGGGATATCAGGTAAGCAAAAAATCCAACCTGTTTTAACTACTGAACTACTTAAGCCTTCAATAAAATCATTATATAACGGTTCATGTAGTGCGGCGTATAAAATTGATTATATGTGGGACATACCTTCAGAGTTTGATAAAAAGACAAAAGAGAGATCATTAAAATTAATAACTACTAAAATCTCAACTATTATATCACTAAATAGGCTATCGAAATGTTTAAATGTAGTTGTTAGTTTTATTAATAAAGCCAGTGATCATACATTAAAAATTTGTTTTCCTATAGATTTTAAGACTGATTGTTCTTACGCAGGAGGACGATTTGATATAATTAGTAGGAGAATAAAAACTCCGAAAAAATTCTCAGGTAGTGAGAAAGAACCAGTGGTTTTTCTTATGAATAGCTTTGTAGGAATATCTCATGGTGATGATAGTTTTGCAGTCATAACTAATGGGTTAACTGAATATGAGATTTTACAAGGTAAGAGGAAGGTTGCAGCAATAACACTGCTACGTGAAATCGGTCCTATTAAAGATCCTGTGAAAAGTAAGTATCATTTATCTTTCTATCCACATTTGGGACACTGGGAGAGTGGGCAAATTATTAATGAAGCCTATTGTCATAATATTGAATTGAAAGTATTTCAACAGCGAAGGACTACTGGCAACTTGCCGACGCAAATCGAGTTTCTTAGAATTTTGCCTGATGATCTAATATTTTCGACACTTAAAAATGAAGAAAGTGGGGAAGGAATCGTATTAAGACTTTTTAATCCTACGAATTATAAGGTTAATGGAGAGATTTCCACGTATTTACCAATTCGCTCTGTACGACTTCTCTCATTAGAAGAGTTAGTTATAGATTCTTTAGAGCTTGATACTGAAAATCATTTTACTATCCCTGTTAACCCTAAAAAAATTATTACTCTGAGGTTAACTTTCTATAATAGTTTTAAGGAATTGATAAAACTAGAGAAACCTTGACAGATTTTAAGAAAAGAAGTTAATTTTATATATAGCAGGTTTTTATTATAGGAAGCGATATAAAAAATGTTTGATTTCTGCTGTTTTATCGATTGCAAAATCTATATATAGCTTGACATGGTTTAACGAAGTCAATAAATTTATAATATGTGTGGTATGAAAAAAAATGGGTGAATAGAGCGTAAATAATTGTTATTTAATTTTACTTTTTTACTTTTCAAAGATTGTATAGTTCTGATGTTCTTAAGAGAAGGGCAGAACTTTTTTATTTTTCAAAATTGTGAGTAAAATTGACTTAAAAATATTTCAATTAGAGATGAGAATAACCTCTTCACGAAATTATGTGAAATTGTCTAATAAAAGCTCTTATTAAATCTTAAAATGATAAATTTCTAGAGGGAGAGATAGTAAATGAGAAAAATATTAGTCACAACATTTTGCTTATTTCTTTTTTCAGTTATTTTTGTTTTTGCTGGGACAACTGGAAAAATATCTGGAAGAGTTGTTGATTCCTCTACTGGAGAACCTCTAGTAGGAGTTAATATTGTTGTAGAAGGAACAACAATGGGCGCTGCCACAGATATTGATGGCTATTTTGTTATTTTAAATATTCCACCAGGATTATATGACATTACTGCTTCGATGATAGGCTATGCTTCTTATGCAATTCGTAATGCACGTGTAGAAATAGATCTTACTACTACATTAGATTTTCGTATGAAACAAGAAGTCTTAAAGGGTGAAGTAGTAGAAGTAATTGCACAGCGAAAAGTGATTAAAAAAGATATTGCAGCCAGTCAATTAAGTATTACTGCCGATGAAATCGAGACACTGCCAGTATCTGATTTAACGGATGCGTTGGGATTGAAAGCGGGTATTACTTCGGATCTAGGAATTCGTGGCGCCGGCGCCGATCAGACCATGTTTATGGTTGACGGTATTGTCATGAGAGATGAGCGAACCAATAGTCCGATGAGTACGTTGCCGATGAGTGCCATACAGGAAGTATCGGTTCAAACGGGTGGCTTTGGTGCTGAATACAGTAATGTCCGGTCCGGAGTTGTCAATGTAGTTACGCGAGAAGGTAATAAGGATTCCTATAGCGGTTCGTTTACTATTCGTTATAGCTCACCCACTGAAAAACATTTTGGTGAATCGGCTTATGATCCAAATTCATTTTATCTTAGACCATTTTTAGATGAAGATGTTTGCTGGACTGGAACAGAAAACGGAGCCTGGGATTCGTATACTCAGGATCAATATTATCCCTTCGATGGCTGGAATTCAATTTCCCAGCAGACGCTTCAGGATGATGATCCATCCAATGATTTGACTCCTCAGGCTGCCAAACAACTTTTTGAATGGCAGTACCGTAAGAATGGTGAAATCGACCTGCCTGATCAAACTACTGATTTTGGTTTCGGTGGTCCGGTTCCGCTGATTAGCAGCCCGCTTGGTAATCTGCGATTCTTTCTGTCTCACCGCAGTACACAGGATATGTACCTGATGCAGATGGCAACAGAGGGGTTATATGATCAGAACACTATGCTGAAGCTGACATCCGATCTGTCTGCTTCACTGAAGTTAACATTCATCGGGATGTATGGTGAAAAAGACGCCACTTCGTTATCTCGTAGTGGTGGTACGGCTATTTTCGACTCTGAATATGATGTAGCAAATGTTGTTGACCGGATCGGATTTACGATTCCCTGGCGTATCTACGGGGATATTTACTTCTCACCCACGAGGCGCTTCTATAATACTGAGTCTCTTATTCTGAATAAGGTTGTTAATGCCGGATCATTTTATAAAATACAATTAAAACGCTCTGAAAATATATATCGAACCGGTCCGAAAGCGCTGCGCGATACATCCAGAGTATATGAAATATTCCCGGGATATTTTGTTGATGAAGCCCCTGACGGTTTCTGGCCCTATAACCTTGCTTCTATTGAAGGTGGCTTATCGTTGGGTGGTGCCGTTAGTACGGCGCGGGACAGCAGTAAATATACGACGTGGACTGCCCGTTTTGACTACACTAACCAGATTAATTTCCGCCACCAGATAAAGGCCGGTTTGGAATTTGTCATGGATCATTACGAACTGGAATTCGGTATGGTAAACCTTTTTCTTCCTGAGGGTAATACATGGACTTCTTTTGAGAGATCTCCATTTCGCATCACCGGTTATATAGAAGATAAAATTGAATTTGAAGGACTTGTTGCTCTAAT